>NZ_JAMYQZ010000002.1:0-178677 GCF_040321145.1 Mesorhizobium sp. M0514 | reverse complement strand
CTCAGCGTCCACACAGTGTACTTCTGGCAAAGCCTTAGAGCTGGATCCGCAGAGCTCGCTCGCGTCCTCAAACCAGGCGGTCGCGTCGTGCTGGGCTTCCTCCCGAAGGCGCATATGGACCGGATGAACATGCCGGCCGATATTTTTACACCTCGCGAGCCGGATGAGGTCATTGCTGCGTTGCGAGATGCAGGGTTCAGCGACCCTGAAGTGCGGAGACCGAGCACGGAAACCGCATGGCTCGTTGTGACAGGCATGCGAAGATAAGTTTCGGCGCCAGATGCAAAAAACCCGCCGACCAAGGCCAGCGGGCCGTTTTGCCGGCGAGAGCGAGGCTGTTCCTGGGCCGCACAAAAAAGCCCGCCGGCCGGGGAGCCAGCGGGCTCACGGGCCTATTTTCCCATCATCATCGCAGCTTTGCAGAAATTTTCATGGGCCTTCGCAATATCTGCGTCAGCGCAGTCCTTCATCACCGCGTCCTTGTCCTCCTGAGACATAGCCGACCAAGCGGTTTTCGCTTCGGCCTCAGACTTCATGGTCTTCATGCTGCTGTCCGTGAAGAAAGGAGACATTTTTGCAGGATCGTCGAGCGCAGACGTGCCAGTGGAACTGCCGGCAAAGGCCGATCCGGTCATAAGGGCAAATGTCGCGCCGAGAATGAGCATTTTCGAATTCATCAAAATTCCTCCGAATGCAACTGCTTGAATGCAGCCGTGCTAATTCAACGCTGGCGGGTAGAAAGGGTTTCCAGCCAAATTGAAAATTGTAAAAATTGCTACCGATAGTCCGTCGTCAACCTAGGAGGAATTGGCCCGCAAGTTCGGTCAAGGCGGCCGGCGGCCACCATCGATGCTGCAATTGCCCTGGCCGGTTGCCATTGCCTGCTAACAAGCGCACACTGTTGCGGTCGCCTCGAAAAACCAAAAACAAACAGGCACGAGGCGCTTGGGAGCGATCATCAGGCTTTCGCCCGACTACTTGGGAGAAGGCCCATGCCCACACCGGCACAGAGCCGGCTCATGTATTTTGTCGTGTTATCCCGATCATGCGAAGACGTTCGCTCTGGTGCGGGACGACTTCAAGTCCTTTTCAAGGGTGTTGGGAGGTTGGCCCACGGCTGAAGGGCTGCACAACCAAGGGGCGACGATCAGCTTCTGCACTTTCAGACACATCGTGATAACCTGTCGGTCATGAAATCGGAGGCTTGAGAGAAACGTGGGCGGGCCCCAGGAGAATAATTTCTGCCCATGGGGAAGGCGATGTCCGCGCTAGCCGGAATGTCAGCTACCGAAGATCCGCCGCCTGAAGGCTGCCAGTCCGCTAACGGCCGCCCCAAAGCTGCCGGTCAACACAAGGTCGCATCGGAACCGATCCTTCGCATCCCCCGTTATCGAATGGAAGGGACATTACTTGTCATTAGGAGATGAAGAATGAAACGGCTTCTTTTTGCCACTGCCATGATGGCTGTTTCCAGCGGGCTTGCGTTCGCGGGGACGACAGGGACAACAGGGACAACGTCGAGTGGCTCCTCCACTACCACAACGATGCCGACGACAGATAACAACACGGATTCGACCACAACGAAGTCGACCAATTCGAACTCAGCGAAGGACTGTGCGCCGGGCCAGCAGAGTGGCAGTGCCAAGCAATCCGCTCCTGGTCAACAGGATGACACCAGTGCCCAGTCCGCAGCCCCTGGACAGATGAAAACGACTGCCGAAGGTTGCTAATTGTGCCGGGAGAGGCCGGTTTGCACCGGCCGGAATGGATGCCTCCCGCTGCAGACCGGCGGCAACGGTCCGGCCTGCGCGCCCTTCGATCAGCGCGGGCCGTTTTTTCGGATAGTACCTCCCTTAATCGTCCAACGAGCCTGCAGCCTTTTCTTGGGCGAGTCGGATCTTGGGCGAGTCGGAATGCATAGTTAGTTGCGGATGTGATTGTTGAAATAGCGGCCCTTGGCGAAGGCAGATTTGAACGCGACAAATGCCTCAAGCGGCACGTCCAGGAAATCGTATTGCTTCCCCCTTGGCTCAAAACCAGACCGAGAGAACCCTGGTCCGGGTCAATAGTCGAACTTGCGCATCGAGGTCGACGGCATGGTGCGTTTCAAGAAACCAGCGTGAGCCGTCGGCCAGCCGGGTATGGACCGCCCTACGGGCTGAGCTGTATTCGAAGATGTGGCCGGGCGTAGAATGACGTCGCGTTCCGTCGCTTCGCGCGCCGCCCTGATCGGAGTTTTCGCGTTGACGGTGTGGGTGGCCGTCACGGCATCGCATGCCATCTCCTCAACACGGTATTTCGGCACTTTTGTTCCTACGCGTCGGTAGCGACTCCGCTTGTTTAGGGTCGCCCTCAAAGAGGAGAATAAGGTGGCAAGCTCGTCGGCGCCCTGCCGCCGGGGGTGTGACCCGGCGGCTTGCACGTTCGACTAGGGTCGTTTCAGCGCTGACCGGTCTTACGGCGTTGGCGCAGGATCCTGTTTGGAAGCCATCTCGTCGATCTTCTCGGCAAGCACGCCATTGGCCCATTCGGTGACCTCGGCGTCTACCGGCTTGTTGGCCATATCGGCGAGCGCGTCATCCAGCGATGGGACGGCGGCAGCAGCATCGGCCGCCGCTATATTGGCCGCATCGAGCGCCGCCTGCGCTGCATCGATCTGCTCCTGGGTCGGGACTTGGTCGGCCGGAGTATTCGGGTCGTTCAATTTGGCGTTCAACGCGTCGACTTCGGCTTGGGCGGCATCTACCGCGGCTTGGGCGCCCTTGGCGGCGGCCGAAGCTGTCACATAAGCCTGAATGCCGGCGAATTTCTTGCTCTTGGAATGCATATAGGCGTTGATATTGCGCTGCAGCGAGTTCAGCCGGCCAAGCTTGGCGTGAATGTTCTTTTCCTTGGGCGTCGCGGCGACCTCAATGTCGTCGACGGCGACCTGGTCGTCGGCCGAGGCCTTCTTTCCGGCGTGAGCCGATGCCGACTTGCCGTGCGAAGCGCTGTTGCCGGACTTCCCGCCGCTGTTGCCGGACTTGCCGCTATTGCCGTGACCACCGCCATTGCCGTGACCACCACCATTGCCGTGACCACCACCGTTGCCGTGACCACCGTTTCCACCCGCGCCAGCGAAAGCAGGAGCGGTCACTAGCGCAAGCGCGGCAAGCGCTGCCAACAGCGTTTTTCGGGATGTCATGGTACCTCCTCAGGCGAATAGCCACCTCGACGATTCGCTATAGAGCGGCTTATAAGAGTTTCCTAATCCGACTGAATGAACTTTAGATAAATGCTTGTTGCAATGAGCGACTGACGACTGCGAAGCTCTTTGTAACCGTCTGAATTTTAACAAAAAATTCGGAGTCGCAGACCCTATCGGCCTTTTGCGCGACTGAAGTCCCATACCGATCGGACCTTGGTCGGGCGATGCACAACTGCGGAATGCTTGCGGCATTGCGGAGTATGGCGTCACCATGTGGCTGCGACTGCGCAATGTAGACAACTCGCCGGGCGAAGACCCCAACTACCTCGAGCCCGGCGAGCCTTACACCTGATCAGAGTACGCGATCAGGACCGGGATCAGCCGGCGAAAGATGTGGGTGCAATATGGGTGCCAAACTATTCGTCCCAAATTGGGACCATGCTGCGGCCGGCAAGCTGCGCTTAGGTCTCATAAAAGGCTTAGGCGCTGGCATCGGAAATGGGGATCGCTGGTTAGATCGCTTCCTTCCTCCGTTTGTATGATTCGTTGGCATTGGCAGGCGTGCGCATATTGTTTGCTGGCCGGCGCTGAGTCTCACCGGTCGGGCCCAGCGGCCCGCCCGCCGCAAAGTGTCCCCCCGCGACAAAGGCTGCTTGGCCGTCCTAGCGCCGATCTGCTCCGGCAATGGCCGCGTCAATGCCCGCTCGGCTCCAGCAACAGCTTCATACTTGGTTGCGACGGTTCCGCGCGCGCCGCCGTCATCGAGCGAACCTTACTCGCCTAACCCGGATCGTGCCGCGTCCGCTTTCCGGGACGCACGGATCTATGCTCAATAGCTAATGTCAGGAGCGTACCTGAATTGGTCCTCGAGCCGAGATAGCGCGTTAGTCGACACACGACATTGCGATGTCCAGAAATCGACCGTTTTCGGACAGCTTGTAGGCGGCCGTAGCACAGCGGGTTGTTTCGCAGGTGCTGTGTCCGGAAACTCTGTCCGGATTTCTATTCGGCATACGCGATTTGCGCCGCCACCCGGCTATGTTCCCGACTGCATATTATGAGACATTTGGCGCCGTGGCCCAATTCGCTCA
This sequence comes from Mesorhizobium sp. M0514, assembly GCF_040321145.1. Taxonomy (NCBI): domain Bacteria; kingdom Pseudomonadati; phylum Pseudomonadota; class Alphaproteobacteria; order Hyphomicrobiales; family Phyllobacteriaceae; genus Mesorhizobium; species Mesorhizobium sp. M0514. The sequence continues at coordinate 174,399 of NZ_JAMYQZ010000002.1, read as the reverse complement.
CCTAGAGGAAATGGACTCGACAATTCGAGTTGACTGTCGTTCCCGATCGAGCGCAAGTCCACCTCACAAGTCTGGTGAACGTCTGCCAATATAATCGATATATCTTCGACGACGATTTCTAGGTGGCATATTGGAGAAGGTGACCTTCGAATGAGTGCCTTGTTATTTTCTGGCTTCAGTTCAACAGTTCCCGAGCCCCTGGGCCGTCGCTCGCTGATGCCAAACCAAACGCCTGCCCGAGGGCGAGTGCCAGTTTCGAATGCTTTTTCGCAGCATGCTTATGACGAGCATTGGCTACAAGATTTGCTGTTTCGGCATCCCGAGTTGATCGTGGCCGACCGCCTTGAAGGCAGCTTTGGCGATGTCGTTCCTTTATGCCGGGAACTCGCCATTCCTCGAGCGGGCGGGACAGTGTTCGCGGATATTCTGGGCGTCGCAAGGACCGGCCGACTGGTCATTATTGAGTGCAAGCTTTGGCGCAACCCACAGGCGCGACGGGAGGTGTTGGCGCAAATCCTGGAATATGCCGCGCTGCTGCGACGCTGGAGCTTCGGTGATCTGACCGCACGGATTAAACGCAAGCTGCCATCCCATGAGCCGAACCCAATCTTTGCCGCGGCGAAGCTCCGGTGGCCAGATCTTGAAGAGGCTTCATTCGTGGATGCGGTAACGCGGTCGCTAAAGCTGGGTGACTTTCAGCTCATCATTGCCGGAGATGGCATTCGCTCGGACACGCACGCGATTGCCGAACATCTTAATTCGCAGGTGCGGGCCTAGCTCAGCTGACACTGCTTGAGATCCAATTGTGGCAGGCGGCTTCGGGTACCATTGTCGTGTTACCAATAGTGCCCTTGCGGACTAAAGTCCTTCAGCAAAGAGTTTTGGTCGACGGCGGCGGCGTGCCGCTCCAGCTGGAGACGCAGGAAATCGGCGCCTCAGAAGCCAGCGAAACGATGGAGAGCGTTGTTGATCCGGAAAGCGGCAGTCGGCGAAGCGTCAATCGTGCGTTCTGGCAACGGTTCATAGACCACGTTCAATTCGATCATTCCGACCAGTTGCCAGCGCGTCACAGTGGCGACAACTGGGTCAGGATACCGCTCTCAAAGCCCCTAGGCTGGATTACAGGTTTTCGCTCCACTGGCGCAAAGGCTGAAGTGGGTTTGTTTCTGACCTTCAGGGACGAGGATGGGTAAGTTCTTTTCGATGAGTTCGACGCCCACATTGCAGAGCTGCGCAGCGAAAGCGGCCTCGATTTGGCAGCAAGGTTGAAATCCGCCGCACCGTTCTATACCGAACTCGGCGTATTCAGACCGCGGTCGACCTTCGCTGACGAGGAACAGCAACTCGACTGGCTCTGTGATGCTGCAAATCGATTTGTCTCTCTGATCCGGCCTCGGCTTAGCGTGCTGGCGGAAGCCGCCGAATGACACGGCTTCTCAAGTGGGAACGACTGGCCTTGAAGGGCGACTTCTCGGCGATGCCCGGGCCCTTCGAGTGGGATCAGTCAGGGCGCTTCGCCCATTTCCTGAACGGGTACGACGTCGCCGGAGGAATGGACCCTCTTGCCGGCCTTGCCATCGGAATGTCGGAGCAAGCTCGCAAGATTGGCAAATGGGACGGCAGCGCGCTCGACCTTTGGCTCTGTCTGTTCTTCCAGCATCGAGCGCATCGTCATATGGGCTCCGAAGATAGCGACCCGATACTCGACGAACTTTGCGAGGCGCTGCGAGTGAGGCTCAGTCGGCTGTCTCCAGCCGAGGCGAAAGCATTGGCTTCGCGTCTCAACCAGAACGCCGCTTAGGCAATGAGCTCTTGCCCTTCCGACGCTCGATTCCGCATCTGCCTGATCAATGTACTCTTGCACATCGGCGGTTCGCGGCTCGACCGTCAGTATATCGTCGCAAACGCAATCCATTCGCGGAGCGGTGTCCAAGGCGACGGGGGATCAACGAAGCCTTTGAACATTCGGCTGCCTCTATCCGTGCCGGTCAACCTGTCGCGACGGCGTCAGAAAACTCTCCTACGCTATCTAGTTGTATAGATCGAGAACCGCTATTTTTGGCGTGTGCCCCAGACAACCAGGGCAAACCGCCTCGCGCCTCAAGCAGAGCGCCATCAAGGCCGCTTTCCGCAGTTGTTCGCATATCGAAATAGTTGATAGCTAGTTCCGAAAGGGGGAGCAAAACAGTTTGTCGGCAATCGCTGTATCGCAAGGAGCCGACAAAATTTTTTGTTGCCCCATACTTACACAAAATCGGTGATTTGTGAATCCTAGCTCGAACGCTGCCGAAACGCTCTGTGAATTCCGGGTATGGCTAATTTAGATGGTTTTTTCGAATCGTCGATTCTGCGACCTCACAGGCGCGTTACCATGCGGCGCGCACGAATTTCAGAGGATCAAATGGCCACCAAAATCACCACAGTTTCGATGGACGCACTCACCCCCTACCGCAACAATGCTCGCACCCACTCCAAGAAACAAATCCGACAAATTGCCGACTCCATCGAAAAATTCGGTTTCACCAATCCAGTCTTGGTCGACGAGAAGAACAACGTCCTTGCCGGCCATGGCCGGCTCTCAGCGGCGCGCCTGTTGGGATGGAAGGAAGTTCCAACCCTCTCAATCACCCATCTCAATCAGGCGCAGAAGCGCGCCTACATAGTTGCCGACAATCGGATCGCCGAGAAGGCCGGCTGGGACAAGCAGATCCTGGCCATCGAGTTGCAGGCGCTGGTCGACCTCGACTTCGATGTGAGCCTCACCGGCTTCGACATCCCAGAGGTCGATCTGATCATCAGCGAGTTCTCGCCGAACAATCAGGATGATGAATCGGAAGAGGATGAAACGGGCCTTCCGGAGCAATCAGCAGGACCAGCAATAACGCTGCCCGGCGATCTGTTTCTGCTCGGCGAACATCGATTGCTTTGCGGCAACGCGCTTTCGAAAGAGAGTTTCGAGACGCTGATGCAGGGGAGAAGGCGTCCGTCTGTTTCACAGACCCGCCCTACAACGTTCCGATCGGCGGACACGTCAGCGGGCTTGGCAAGACGAGCCACCGGGAATTTGCAATGGCATCCGGCGAGATGTCCGACGACGAGTTCGTAGGGTTTCTGGAGCAGTCGTTCTCACTGATTGCCGGATCGAGCAAGCCGGGCGCTATCGCCTTCGTGTGCATGGATTGGCGTCATATCGCAGAGACCACATTGGCGGGTAAACAGACGTTCGGCGATCTGCTCAATCTGTGCGTCTGGAACAAGACTAATGCCGGCATGGGGAGCCTCTACCGCTCTCAGCACGAACTGGTGCTGGTGTTCAGGAATGGCAAGGAGCCGCATCGCAATAACGTCGAACTCGGCAAACATGGACGTCACCGCAGCAATGTCTGGACCTATCGCGGCGCCAACAGCTTTGGCACCACGCGAATGGAAGAGCTCGAAGCGCATCCGACCGTCAAACCTGTCGCTCTGGTTGCCGACGCTCTGCTCGACGTCAGCCGCCGAGGCGACGTCGTGCTGGACCCTTTTGGCGGCTCGGGCACCACACTACTCGCATCGCACAAGACCGGGCGCCACGCACGCCTTATCGAGATCGATCCTCACTATTGCGATCTGATTATCCGCCGCTTCGAAAGGCATACGGGCAAGCAGGCAACGCTCGCCACCACAGGCGAGACTTTCGAGGAACTGTTTGAGCAGCGTGGAAGCGTCAAATCTTCCAGCGCACTCGCGAAAACCGCGTCCGCAACCCCGGCTCCTGAAACTGTGGGAGGCGTGCTGTGACCACCCGGAGAAAGAAATCTGCCGACTACTCGATAGGCTACGGCAAGCCTCCGGCTGAAACCCGGTTCCAGAAAGGAATGTCAGGCAATCCGAAAGGCCGGCCGAAAGGCAAAAAGAACATGAACACGATTGTACGCGAGACGCTCTTTGGGCCGATCCAAATCCAGCAGAATGGCAGGACGACGACGGTGACGGCGCTGGAGGCCATCCTTCTCAAAATGCGCAACAACGCGCTTTCAGGCGATTTCCGGTCGGCGGCCCATGCTCTTCAGCTCGCATCCCGTTGTGCCGAACTTGAGGAAAGCCGGCAACCCGATGCGGAGGTTGACGTGTTCGATCCACAAACGATGGTCGAGATGATGCGGGATTATCTCGACCACAAGGACTCGTCAGAGAACGATACCGAGACCCCTTCCAAGACCGGCGATCAAGGAGATGAGGAATGAACGCCCCCCTCTCCCTCCCGGGCCGACCATCCTCCTCGCCCGTTGCACCGACTGCCCTTCAGCTGCTGTTGGGCGCGGCCCGCGTTGACCTGGCGACCTTCGTGGCCCTGGCTTTCTCCGCTGTCGATCCAGGCGCCAAGTATTTGCCCAACTGGCACATCCGCGCCATTGCGCATCAGCTCGAGCGCGTATCCGCGGGCAATTGCAAGCGCCTAATCATTACGATGCCACCGAGATCGTTGAAGTCGGTCACCACCTCGGTCGCGTTCCCGGCATGGATTCTTGGCCGCGATCCGTCGAAGAAAATGATCTGCGTCTCTTATGCTCAACCTCTTGCGGTCAAGCACGCCAACGACTTTCGAACGGTCGTCAACACCGCCTGGTACCGGTCGATGTTCCCGACCTTCAACGTTAGCCCGCGCAAGAACACTGAAAATGAACTGCAGACCACGCTCGGCGGTGGACGCCTGGCGACCTCGACCGGTGGTCAGCTAACTGGCCGGGGTGGCGACATCATCATTATCGATGACCCCTTGAAGGCAGATGAAGCGCATTCGGAATCGGCTCGCAATAGGTGCGCCGACTGGGTTCGCACGACTTTGATGTCGCGCTTCGACAATCCGGCTGCCGGTGCCGTCGTCCTTGTCATGCAAAGATTGCATGTCGACGACCTAGCAGGCGTGCTTCTGGAGACTGGCGGCTGGGAGCATTTGAACCTGTCGGCGATTGCCGAGCAGGACGAACGCGTCCGGACAAGTGTAAATCGCTGGCACGATCGCAAGCTTGGCGACTTGCTGCACCCCGCGCGTCTGGGACACGCCGAACTGGACGGTCTAAAGCGCCTATTAGGATCGCTCAATTTTTCCGCGCAGTACCAACAATCCCCTGCCCCACCGGACGGCAACATGGTCAAGAGGGTGTGGTTTCGCGACTACGATCCGCATCAGTTCGACCGTCGTTCTATGACCATCGTTCAAAGCTGGGACACCGCCCTCAAGGGCGACCCCTCCAGCGATTACTCCGTCGGAACGACATGGGCCAAAGACGACAACAACTATTATCTCCTCGATCTCGTCCGCGTCCGGGCAGCTTACCCAGACCTCATCAAGGCGGTAAAAAACTCCCTTCTGGAGCACTCCCCCGACATCATCCTCATTGAGGATGCGGGTTCCGGCTCAAGTCTCATCGCCGACTTGGAAAGCCAGGACATCAGGACCACGCCGGTAAAAGCCAGAACCGACAAGGAAAGCCGGCTGTCACGTGTTGCCGCAATGATCGAAAACGGCAACGTCAATCTTCCGAAAGACGCGCATTGGAGAGATGACTTCCTGCTTGAGGTGCTCGCATTTCCGCACGGAAAGCACGACGACCAGGTCGACTCCATGACCCAGGCGCTGATTTGGATGAAGGACGACAAGCCGACGGGGAGGTTCTATTTCGGCAAATTTTGAAGTCCTGCTCCAAAGTCTGGGCCAAATGTCAGGTATGCGCCCAATATCGGCCATTCAGCATTCCGCGGTCACTGCCTGAAAGCAGACATTGTCTACATCGCTGTGCGGCGGTACGGCCATGGCTGGAGGCCGGTCCGGGCAGGAATTGGCAGAGCGCCCCCACGTCGGCAGAGGCTGCCTCATCGAGCCATTTCGCCGGACCACCAGCTGTTGCGGAAATAGCCGAGATGGACGACTGGTGCCCGCATGGTCTTGGGACATCATATTGGTTCGCGGCACTCGTCGGAGATCAGTGCCGATGTTGATGATGAAGGTCTGGATAGTGCACATGAGAATGCCGCATAGGCTTATGACTGTGCCAATGCGAATGCGGCTCCGTCACCGGCCCGTCATGGGTATGTTGATGGTGTTCGTCATGAACATGGCTGTGCTCGTGCTCCAGCGCTTCGTGGTCATGCTCGTGCGCGTGCCGTTCAGCGAGATGAAGATAAAGGCCGGAAGCCATCAGGGCACCCGCCACAAGCAGCCGCAAGGTTAGGGGCTCACCGACAAGCACAATGGCCAGGAAGGCCCCGATAAAGGGCGCCAGCGAGTAGTACGCCCCCGTGCGTGCCGTACCGAGATGGCGCAAGGCCAGGATGAACATCACCAGGCTGACGCCGACGCCGAGAAAGCCCACGACGGCCGCCGCTCCCAACGACGCGGCGTGGGGAAACACGGCGCCGGACACCACTGCCAAACTAATGTTGACAGTGCCGGCCACCAAGCCCTTGAGCATGGCGATGGTCACCGGGTCAGTCGCCGAGATTTTGCGGGTCATGTTGTTGTCGATACCCCAAGCGACACAGGCGCCGACGACCAGCAGGGCACCCGCATTGACCGCAATCCCTTGCCCCGCCCACGACAGCACAATGGCACCGGCGAGGATGGCGCCCGCGCCGAGCAGCAGCCGACGATCGACATTCTCATGAAAGACTACCCAAGCAATTGCCATGGTGGCCAAGCCTTCAACATTCAGCAGCAATGCTGCGCTCGACGCCGTGGTCAGAGCTAACCCGGACATAAGCAGGACCGGTCCAACGATGCCGCCCATGGCAATCGCTGCTGCCAGCCACGAAATATCGGCCCTGTGCAGCGAAGCTTCTGTTTGATCCCCGCCGGTCGAACGGCGGTACAGCCAGAACAACGCCAGCCCTAGTCCGGCGCCGAGGTAGAGCAAGCCCGCGAGCATCAGCGGGCTCACTGAGTCAAGGATAAGCTTGGAGAATGGCGAAACCGCTCCGAACAGGGCGGCGGAGCCTAGCGCGAGGGGGACACCGGGCCAGAGATGCGAATGGGAGTGCGATTCAGCCATGCTTCAAGTTTAGCACAGAGGACCGCTTGTTTGTCACGCCGCCCCTTTCCAGCGCAGGAGGCGCATGGCATTGGCCGTCACCAGAACGGTCGCGCCGGTATCGGCCATGATCGCCGGCCACAGGCCGGTGATTCCCAAGACCGTGGTCACGAGGAAGACGGCCTTGAGGCCGAGGGCCATGGTTATGTTCTGTTTGATGTTGGCCATGGTCGCCTTCGACAGCGCAATCATGGCGGCGACGTCGCCGACACGGCCATGCAGCACCGCCGCATCAGCAGTTTCGAGAGCCACGTCAGTGCCGCCGCCCATAGCAATACCCACGTCGGCCGCCGCAAGGGCTGGCGCGTCGTTGATGCCATCGCCGACCTTTGCCACGATGAGCGCCTGTCCCTTCAGCTCTCCAACAATACGCTGCTTGTCTTTTGGCAGTAGCTCGGCGCGAACCTCGATGCCGAGCTGTTTGCCGATCGCGGCAGCCGTGCGCTTGTTGTCGCCGGTCAGCATGACGGTCTTGATGCCGGAATCCGTCAGCGCCTTGAGACCAGCCAAGGCGTCCGGGCGCGGTTCATCACGCATCGCAATGGCGCCGGCCGCCTTGTTGTCGACGAGGACGACCGAGACGGTTTTGCCCTCGTCATTGAGCGCTGCGATTTGAGATTTTTGATCCTCAGTGAGCTTCGCCGTATCCTCGGCAGCCTGTGGCGATGCAAGGAAAACTTCGGTGCCTTCCACGTTCGCCTTGACCCCCTTGCCACCTAGAGCCTGCGCTTTGGACGCGGCCGGAGCCTGAACCTTGTCTGCAGACGCCTTTGCGAGGATGGCGATGGCAAGCGGATGGCTTGAGCCGGTCTCTAAGGCGGCAGCAAGACGCAGCACTTCGGCCTCCGATTTTCCGAAAGAAACCACGTCGGTGACCTGGGGCTTGCCGAGCGTGAGCGTGCCGGTCTTGTCAAGCGCCACGGCGGTGACCTTGCCGAGAGCCTCGAGGACCGCCCCGCCCTTCATCAGCAGGCCGCGCTTGGCGCCAGCCGAGAGCGACGCGGCGATTGCCGCCGGGACCGAGATGACCAGGGCACAGGGGCAGCCGATGAGCAACAGGGCGAGGCCTTTGTAGATCCATTCGTTCCAGTTGCAGCCGAAAACGAGAGGTGGAACCACGGCCACCATCGCGGCCACGCCGACCACAGCAGGCGTGTACCAGCGCGAGAAGCGGTCGACGAACCGCTCAGTTGGCGCCTTGCTCTCCTGGGCTTCCTCGACCAGCTTGACGACGCGCGCGATGGTGTTATCGGAGGCAACGGCGGTGACCTTGATGCGCAAAACAGCGTCGCCATTGATGGTGCCGGCGAAAACCTTGTCGCCGACGCATTTGCGCACCGGCACGCTCTCGCCTGACACCGGGGATTCGTCGATCGCGCTCTCACCCTCGGTGATCTCGCCATCGGCGGGAATCCGGTCACCCGGCCGCACCATGATCATGGCGCCGACTTCAAGGCTTTCGGCCGGCACCTCGCGCGTCTTGCCGCCCTTTTCAATGAAGGCCGTTTTCGGGACCAGCGTGGTCAGCGCTTGAATGCTCGAGCGCGCCTTTCCGGCGGCAACGCCCTCGAGAAGCTCACCGACAAGGAACAGGAAGACCACAGTGGCAGCTTCCTGGCCGGCGCCGATAATGACCGCACCGACGGCCGCTATGGTCATGAGCATTTCGATGGTGAAGGGAATGCCTGCGACGGCGGCCATGACGGCCCGTTTGGCGATAGGCACCAGGCCAACCAGCATGGCCGCGATAAAGACCCACACCCCGGACGCCGGCCACACATAGTGAATGGCAAACGCAAGGACCAGCGCCGCGCCGCTGGCGATCGTCAGGCGACCCTTGGGACTCTTCCACCACGGCCCCGAGGTTGGCGCGCGGTCGTGCCCGTGAAGGCCCTCTATTCCCTCCTCGCGGTCATCTTGACTTTCGCTGACCTGATCGTGGCTGGCGTGAGCATGGCCCGCATGGTAGTCGCCCGCATCGTCGTGGTCATTGTGATGGTGCTCTGCCCCGTCCAGCCCGACCTTTCCCTTTACCTTGAGTTCGGCAACCGTGTAGCCGAGGCCAGTCACCTTCTTTTCAAGTTCGGCGAGGTCACTCTCGGGCGTGTGCCTGACCGTCATGGTGCCGGCGGTGACGGACACGCTGACATCTTCGACGCCAGGGATGCGACGTACCGCTTTATCGATTTTGGTGGCGCAACCGGCACAGTCCATGCCTTCGACGCGATAACGTGTTTGTGCCTGGGACGCGGTCATAACATTCCTCTTGTATGGTTTGACAGCGACGCTACATCCTCTAGTGACTAGAGGAGCAAGCGAAAAATGTTAGACGGCGTGACCATTGGCGAAGCGGCCCGGCAAAGCGGCGTCAAAGTACCGACCATCCGCTATTATGAGCAGATCGGACTTCTGCCTGCCCCATCCCGGAGCGAGGCCAATCGCCGCCACTATGAGGCTGCGGACCTGCGTCGGTTGACGTTCATTCGTCATGCCAGAGAGCTGGGCTTTGAAATCGACGCTATTCGGGCGCTTCTGACGCTGCAGGACGACCCAGGCCAGCCCTGCGCCACGGCCGACGCCATCGCCCGGATTCGACTAGGCGAGGTCAAACAGCGAATTCAGAGCCTGAACGCGCTCAAAGCCGAACTGGAACTGATGGTCGAAGGCTGCCGTCATGGTAAAGTCGGCGAATGCCGGGTGATCGAGGTTCTGGCCGACTATGATCAATGCCGAAACGATCACTGATGTCTTCGTATTTACGGCCACGTTCTAGGCAGCCGGTATGAGCGCAATTTTTCCTGCGACATCGATGCCAGATCGGGACTGGTGGACCGTATTGTGGCCGGATCCAGCAGGCCTCCTGCTGTCTTTGGGCGTGGCACCGGGTATGACAGTGCTCGATCTGTGCTGCGGCGATGGATATTTCACAGCTCCCCTAGCAAAGATCGTCGATGGCCGCGTTTACGCGCTCGATCTCGACCCTGCAATGATCGAGATGGCTCGTGCGGAAGCAGAGCAGGAGGGCGTTTCGGTTCTAAAATGGATCATAGCCGACGCCGGCGAGATCTCGCGATTGATCCCGGAAAAGCTGGATCTCGTTTTGATCGCAAATACACTCCATGGTGTTCCCGACCAGCCTGGCCTTGTCCAGGCCGTTGCCAAAACGCTCAGGCCTGGCGGCGTGTTCGCTGTCGTCAACTGGCACCCGGTGCCGCGCGAACAGACGACGGTACTCGGTCACCCGCGCGGGCCAAAGACGGACATGCGGATGCCTCCCGAGGCGGTGAGAGCCGTCGTCGAGCCGGCCGGCTTTCACCTGATAACGCTGATCGATCTGCCGCCCTATCACTACGGCATGACTTTTGAGCGCGCGTGACGGCAGCTCGGGACGATCGTCTATCTACTACTCTAGGCGCCGGCGCACGCATGTAGCCACCTAGGTCTCCATTTCCAACGATGGGCGGACAGGTTTGCCATCTTCCGAGATTGCGACTGGCGCAATCTCAGGAATTCCGCCGTTGAGTAGGCTGCCAGCAAGGTTTCTGCCTGGTCCGCTATTTGACCTGAGCGCCCACAAGCCTTTCGGGTTAAGGTTCCTCTCGGAATTAGGGGGCAGGCCCATACGGAATTTGCCAATTCTGTTTCAAACAGTAACTTCTGCTTTGTGCCGCTTTTGGGAGGCGTCTAGGTGTTCATTGACATTTTACTGGTTGCCCCGACCGATCTCCATCGGGTCCGGGACCTAGCCCTGGTCATCTGGCAGGCCCACTATACACCCCTGATCGGCGCAGACCTGGCGGCGGGCATCGTAGCCGATATCTATTCCATGCCCAGTCTCTACGCGGACATGCACGAGCGACGGCAAAGCTATTGGATCATTACGACAGACGGGAAGGACGCAGGTTATGCCTCCGCGTATGTCCAAGGCGGAACCCTGTGGATCAAGAAGCTGTATCTGCTGCCCGAAACCCGAGGGCTGGGATTGGGCAAACTCCTGATCGAGACAGTTCGCAACTACTTCGGCGTAGGGTATCCGCAAGCGCTCTTTGTCGCTGAAAAAAACCAATCCGCGATCGATTTCTACCGTTCCCAGGGGTTTTCGATCGAGCGTCTGGAGCCTGTAATGATGGGTCCACACCAATTCCATGACTACTTGATGACCAGAGCGGGTTCACCGGACGCAGCAGGAAAATAATGGCGCGTGACCCGGCTGGCGGCTATCGGCTCATTAATCCAATATATCTGTGGGCAGGCTCGTGTCCTCCCCTGCCTTGTCCCAAGCCTGCGCCGCAATCTTCCAGTTGCCCTGATCCTTCACCAAAAGCATCATTCAACCACTCGCTCCAAGTTGATGTCGTTTTCGACATTCTCACAGGCTATAACTGCCACTGCTACATTGCCAAACACCTGTATCTTGCTGCCGAGAACCCTTTCATCAAGCGACAACAGGTCGCTTTCTGCGAGAGAACTCATTCGCTTGATGAACGCGGGGACGGATTGGGGCCGGGCCGGCCGCGATGAAGGAAACATTTGCGCATCCGGGAAAAAATCGGATCGGAATTTCTTCCAGTCGGGCTCGCCCGCCGCCTTCCAACTCATGCTTGCAAACTGGCGCGAGATCAGAGCCCGTATGGCGTTACAGTCGCTCTCAACGGTTGTGTCCATTGCAGAAACCTCCTCAGATCATACTCAGGGGTTAGCAGAGGATTCCCGGGCCGATTGGAACGCTGTACCCTTTGCGATAGCTGCTCCAAAACCTGGTCCAATAATGTGCTTTCCGCAACATCATTGGCATGCCATCCGAAACAGAACCGCTTCCTCCTGTTCTAGAACAAAGGTTGCATTACAACTGATGCCGGTGGGGACAAACGCATCCGTGATTGGATCCCCGCAGGAGGGCAGCTTCGATCTGCCGCCAGCTAACAGTGGACGTTCAGCTCTCGGCCCAAAACCGACATCTTGACTGAATGTCTGAAAAAAATCGTTTCAGACCTACCTCGAATATCAACGTCGCTTCAGGACCCTTTTCCCCGTCCAGTGAGACTGTCTCTTCAGGCCGCCTCCGGCTCGGCCACGGCAAATCCGTGCGCCTTGAGCTCTGCACCGATCCACTTGCGAGCCGTACTCATGCTCTGGCGATAGTCATCGGCTGCAAGGGACAGGGACTCTGGAGAGGTTGCCCGATCGAGATCTTCGAGCGACCAACCCTCGACCAAGCGTTTGCTGATCGCGTAGCAGGTGGCTTTACCCACGCGGAACGCCATAGACCGCTGTGCCGCCCTTAAGATGATACTACGAAGCGCCTCTCCCTCCGCCTGCCCTGCGAAATGCAACTCGAGTTCCGCAGTCATCCTGTCGACCGCGGAGTAGAGGCCATTGATGAAAAGCGTTTGCGCGTCCTTGTAGAAACGACCCGCACGCCCTTTCATTTGTTTCTCATCGATCTCCACGGGATCGTCCAATATCTCGATCGTCGGAGCGCGCTCAAGTGACTGCGCCTCCTTGGAGAGCTTTGCACCCTCTGGCGCTTTGCGGCTCTTCTTGTCCGTCGCCCGCAATCCGGAGTTCCGTTCACCACGAAGGAAGCGATCTTCTTCGTCGTCGATTCCATCGACATCGGCCGAGCGAGCTTCGTCAAGACCGACATCACTATCCTGCGTGCGCTCTGGCCGCTCAAGCGATTTCACATAGGTTGAGGTTGGCAGGCGAAACTCGTCGAGGACCTTTTGCAAGTCTTTCTGCAAATCGTCCAGGTTTTCATCCCTTGGGGGATGCGCGTCTCTGATCACGACTTTCACCCACTCGGGCATCAGCTCACGGACCTTCGAAGCGTAGTCATCAGTCGTAATCGGATTGCGCTCGTCGACGGTCGTGAGGGCGTCGCGATATTGGTTCGGAAGACCTGCGCTGTCCGGGATGTATATCTCGACTGTGAGGACGGTGGAACCGAAAGGTATCCCGTAGTTTGGGGCGACTGCGGACCATTTCTTCCCGGTGCGGAAGTCGTATCGCTCGCCCTTGTGGACCAGTGCACAGAACGATGTCGACGATGTCGCAGGGTTGCTAAGCGCGCTGATGGAGTGACTGTAGTTGGCGTGCTTCGGGTCGTGCACGTATTGGATCTGCACGCCCGTCTCGGGGCAGGTGACGGTCTCAGCGTTCGGCAGTTGCGAGATTACGTCTTGCAGCGTTTTTAGCGTGCGAGTCCTTCCGGTCTCATCGCGTCCTCCGCCTTTTGTCAGGGAGACATCCAAGATTACTTTGACGCCCGTACGAAATTCGGCGAAACGCCGAAAGATCTGTGTTGCGACATAGCTACGGTCGACGCGAATTCCCCTGCCGATCGGCTCCGACACCGTGTCATGAAAGTCGTCCTCGCCCATGAGAACGACCTCCGTCCAGTCGTGGGAAAGATCGGCCGTCTTTCGCACCGATTCGGTGACATCGAATACCGAGTCCTGCCGTCCTCCAACCTCGTAGGCGAAGCGCACAAACGTGTCCGCTTCATCGTCGAATCCAATCGTTACTTCGTGGACCAATCCGTCCTTGCAAGAACGATAGCGAATGCCCGCGGGCGAGACGGTCAGCCCGGATACTTTGGCGCCGATACCGAAGTTTCCGTTGAGCGACATTTCCTTGTTGATAGAGGCAGAGATGTTAGTCGCAGTCCGAAGGTCCCACGAACCCATTCCCGGCCCCGTGTTCCAGAACGTCAACTTCCGGACGCCTTCAATCAGCGTGGGGTAGATGTGCACGGTTCGATAGCCTTCAGGTGCCAGTTCCGCACTTTCCTGCGCATTCATGAAGAACTCACGGACAAGTGTGTGTCGCGGGGCCTGTCCGATAAGGCGATTGATTAGAAACCGGTCGTCCTGGATTGTCAGGCGTTCAAAACTCATCGCACAGATCCTAAAGTTTGAAGACGTCCTTGTCGGCTGAGGCCGTGGATCCGAACTTCCGTTCGAGATCTGACACTGCATCACGCAGCGCCTTGCTGATTTTCTTCACGTCCCCCTCATCAAATTCGTAAGCTCTGCGGTTCGAAAGATTGCCAATTTTTCGGATAGCCTCCAAAGCGGCCTGCGTCCTTCCTTCGGCAAGCTTGACGAATTTCTCCCTCTTTGCAGACATAAACTCTCTCTCAATCTCCGAAAATTTATAAAACCTTAATGCACGAGCGATGTCAAATATATGCGCAAAAATGCCACGAAATTCGCTGTGAAATTCGGAGCCATTCGGTGAAGATGCGACAGCTGCCGTTACAGACAAGGGGTCGCCCCGATAGCCGGGGGCCGACACTGGACACAAGCAACCGCAGGCGCCGGCGTAGGTTGAGTTTGGCTCAACGCAACTCAACATTCGATATGGCTGCTGGATCAGTTCGCAGCCCGCGTCGCTCCATCTTTAGCGCCGCAATCAATGGCCCACGTTGCCCCTGACAAATGGGATCGGCGCCGCTTTAGCCGGTGCCGTCGCGGCGGCTCGACCTGATCTCACCGAGATCTTTAAGTAGACGGATCAGGCGCAGAGCGTCCACGCTCGTGCGATCCCAAAGCGCTATCACTTCCGTCGCCAGCATGCGCTCGTAGGCAACACCGTGCGCATCTCCTTCCATTGGTATCACATCCAGGGCGCTGCAAATTTGCAGTACATTACTGGAGAGGGAACGAAAACGCCCTTCACAGATTTTTTGGGCCTGGCTTTGTTCCACGCGAGACCTACGGGCCAATTCCGCGTAGCTCCAACCCTTCTGTCGGCGGGCGGTCTGCATTTCTGCAGACAGTCCTTGGACCATTTCAGGATTGAGTTTCATGCAAATTTGCATATTATTCTGAAACGAAGAAATCAAGGAGCTGATTTGCCATGACAGTCGTTGCCGAGATCAGGTTCTACCGCGCGAGCGAGAAACCATATGGTATCTTCAGCAACTTGTTCCGGCGGCCGATTGAATTTGAAGGCGATGTTTTCCCAACATCGGAGCACGCCTACCAGGCCGGCAAGGCGAGGAAGCCGGAGGTTCGGAAATGGCTGATGCAAGCTCCGTCACCAGCTCTGCTCGCGATGGCCGCCCACGGTCTTTACTATTGGGACGTTGCACCCGGATGGTCTAAGACAAAATTCGACCGCATGCGCCGGGTACTGGAAGCCAAGTTTACTCAGCACC
Source organism: Mesorhizobium sp. M0514 (assembly GCF_040321145.1). Lineage (NCBI taxonomy): Bacteria > Pseudomonadati > Pseudomonadota > Alphaproteobacteria > Hyphomicrobiales > Phyllobacteriaceae > Mesorhizobium > Mesorhizobium sp. M0514. The sequence continues at coordinate 159,165 of NZ_JAMYQZ010000002.1, read as the reverse complement.
CAGACTTGCGTGATCGACTGCTTTCCACCGGCGACTTGCGTCTTGTCGAGGCTGCTACCGTTGATAACGAGGTTAATCGGCTGTGGGGCGAAGTTAACGGCGTGGGCCAAAACATGCTTGGGACGTTGTTAATGGAGTTGCGGGCGAAACTTCGGAGCCGATCCGGTCGCAACTGGCTTGCTATGGAAGCCGCGGAGTAGCCGTCTTGGTATCTACTCCGCTTCGACCAAGGCACGCCGTGCAGCAGCAGGGCCGAGGTTCCTGAAAATTCCTCGGGCGCCAACGAACGAACAATTGGCGGAGGCTAAGCGCTGACCAGCTCTTGCACCCACCACGACGTCATCGAAATCGAGATCGTTCGCGCGGAATCCGCACGTAAGAAGTCGGTTGATGAGGCCGACGCTGACCATATCGCCTGACCCGCATGTGTCGAGCACGAGATCAACTGGAATGGCCTCGCAGCGAACGCGACGTTCTCCGTAACAGACGTCGAGTCCGGCAGCGCCGCCTGTCACTATCGCGAAAATCCCACGGTTGACGACTTCCGGGATCAACTCTTCGCCCAACCTGTCGCTCGCGAATTTCAAGATCGACGTGACATCCAGAGCTCGCGCAAAAAGGCTGAGGTCGCCAATGGCTGAAGGCTCGAAGAAAACAATCCCGCCGGCATTCGCGGTGGCTTCCATCGCCTCCACAATCGCTTCCGTTATTCGATCGGCATAGAATACAGCGCAGGACTGCACTACCGTCAGTGCCTCGTCAACGTCTCGTCTCTCGATGGGGCTGTAATGCGGGAAACGCTCGCTGGTATCAGGGCAAAACGAGCTGAATGAATGGTCACCGGTCGCGGTGTCGAGATGCTGCGCAAGGACCGGCGAAAGTCGGCCAGATCGGCGGGCGATGTAGCGGGTTTCCGCGCCAGCCGCACGAAACTCTTCGACAAGATTCTCACCGATTACATCTGCTCCAAGCGTCAAGATCGGTACGACGTGACGGTCGAGCATCGCAAGCGACCACAGGACGTTCGCACATGATCCCCCTAGGCCTTCGTCGGTCATTGTGCCTGACTGATAAACCCGGTCAAGGACAGCGAAGCCGGTCCCAGCGACATCGACAGCTCCTTCCCAGCTCATCTTCCGCTCTCCAGCCTGATACGGAATCATTGGCGAATTGGACCCGTCAATTGGGCGATGTCCAAGCGAAAAGTTCCGTTGGACACCACTCTTATTGCTTGCAATATCTTAAATAACGCCTTGGGTCCCCTCAAGCCCGCCCCGAATAGCGACCAACACACATTCGCCCGGTGACATACCTGATCCACACTCAATCCATACTGCTGGCCTAACAGCTCGAAATCATTACCCACTGCATGGCCGCTATCGCCGACGCAAAGCGGCTCTACATCTTTTTCGCCGAGAAGGTGGGCAATGTGACTTATTACATTCCGCTTGTTGTTGCTTCGGAGGCCTATATCAATCGAATGCTTCGACTGGACGAGCCGAATTTCGCCGGATTGCACCAATGGTGCACGGCGTAAATTGGCTAGGAACTGGCCGGGATCAACTAGGCTGTCCAGGTCGATTGACAACTGAACATTATTGACGCGAGCGCTAGCGGGAACCCCACAACTTTCCTCGAGCCATGCCCGCATGGTGACCATCGTCGGCGACGTCGGCGCTGGATAGTCGCGAATGTCAACATTGAGCGGTTGAACGTAGCCACCGTTGTAGTAACCCATGATGACCATTGGCTGATGCTCCGAAGGGATTGCTTGTCGAAGCATTTCTGCAGCTGAGCCACCTCGGCCGCTTGCAATCCCGACCGGGACGCCAGCGGCAAGCAATCTCACAAGTTCTTCGGTGATCTTGGGTGCCGGCGGAGCGAACCGATTTTCGGTCGCAACAATAGTTCCGTCATAGTCCAGGACGAGGGCACGAAAATCGGCGGCCCTCATGCGGGCTAGCATTCTGCCGTAGGCTTCCATAAAATCTTCATCGGCTGCGCGTTCAAGGTTTCTTCGTCGCCTTGCATCCAACTTATGTCTCACTGATGGATTGAGACGCGCACTCAAGTCTGCCAGAGCTCGTCCCTCGTAAATGGGTTTCGCGAACGCCCCAGGTCCGGGTTTACCAGGATCGATGTCCCTCACTGCGCCGATCGCCTCCACGATCAAAAGCGCATCCATGATCGCCAGCGCAGCCTCTCGGCGACCGCCTGCGCTATAGTCGAAGGAGGCCACGCGGATGTCGCCAGGAATGAATGACCCAATCTCCGTCCAGATGTCGAAGGAAAGCTCCGCTGTCATCGCCAGTATGAACGTCTGCGGCCCACGCTGGGAAAGCCAGACATGCCGCCCGTGCGCGAAATTACGGAAGTCAGTACGCTGGAGGGTACACAAAGCGGCCTCCCATACTGAAGTCTCGATCGTCACGGCGGCCGCGGCCAAGGTCGGATCTGCAAGAAGGATGATGGTGTCATTGCCTTTTATATCTTGGAACCTGCGCGCGAACTCCAAACGGGAAGATTTTTCGAGGCGTCGCCTGAGATCCGAAGACAGTGCGGCTCCTCGTTCGGCAAGGTCATCGGCCTCCACCGCCGCGTCAGTGGCAAGAAGCAAGCAGGTTACCGCCGCAACGAGCGAATGCGTCGACAAGAACCCATCCTTCTCGTCGGCTACCGGGAGCACGTATCCTTTAGTGTGGGGAAGCGACGAAATCTCGGTCAAAACGGGTGATGCAAGGTTGCTGGTTACAACCCGTACCTCCCGGGCGTTGCGGGCCTTCGCTGCCCCCAATGCCGCAAGTATGTCGGCGTTTTCTCCCCGACCGGTGAAGAGCCACACTTCGGTGTCGGCAAGATCCTCGTGCCCAAGCACGAATTCCATCGGCGTGAAGATCGTTGTTGGTCGCGACGAAACGTCCCGCCGGCAGGTAGCAAAATAGGATGCTGCTGCGAGCGATCCACCCGACCCGATCGCCATCGCAGCAAGCGCGGCGCCCGCGACCATCGCAGCCGCCACGTCTCGGATTACCGCGTCGTCCCGAATCTCGATCGTCCGTGGCAGTCCATCAAGCTTCTGGGAAAAAATATCAGTCACGTGCCTTGGATCTCAACGGTGTCTTCTGGGGCCGAGACTACTTGCGAGCCATAGCTATCATAAATCGGTCCGTCCAGCCAAACATGAACCAGATGCATCGGCGTCTCTCCGCGGTCCGCGGCCGGATCAATATCGTACCTGAGCGCCTCGACATAGTGCACAGGCAGATCGTGGCGGATAGCGGCCATCATCGCGCCAGCTGCCATCACCTTACTACCAATCGGTGACAAAATGAGCTGGGGCTCGAATACCCCCAAAACTGTCTTGTCATAGCGGAGCTTCAATGTGTCAATCGTGCGGTAGGAGTCGAGCGGATTTCTTTCCGAGACATACATGTAGTCTCGATCATCTACGGCCCAATCGCCGCGAATTTCCTCCCCGTACTCTTCGATCAAGGCATCGGCGCGGCGAGGATCTCCCGCTGGGAAGGGCAGAATCGGACATACCTTGTAGAGATCGTCGAGCGTGACCTTGATTTTTTCAAGCGCTGCTCTGCGACCGGGGGCAAGATGCGGCAGCCATATCTTGGCTCGCCGAAGATCGCGCTCGCCGGCTACCGGTCCGCTAAAGCCGCGAACGGCCTGCGAGCGTGCCGCGGGCTCTCCTACAATGCGAGCGTCCAACTCGGGATTAGATGTCACCATGAGGTGGAAACTCATGTCCAACTGGTTCTTTGACCGACCTAGGAGGATGCGTGCGGTGGGAAAGGCGACGCCAAGCGACAGCGCACTCATGTCAAGCACGATGTCGGTTACGTTTTCCGCGATGATCATGTGATTAAGCCGATCGCTGACCCGATTGCCACCCACCGGAGCATTGTCATCACTGTGAAAAATCTCGATCGGCCAAACCTCGGAATTTGGCACAAGCTCCCGCAAAGCGGTCATATTTTCGTCCGCTGCGTCGCGCAGGCTTGCAGCCGCTTGACCGCGCTCCTCGCGAATGAAAACGGCACGCAGTCTGTCACCCATCGCGGTGCTCAAAGCTCGGGCGACAGTCCGTGATCGCGGATCGAATCCAGCACCCGCGACAAGCAGGCAAACGCGGCCGGGGTCGGCGAAGTAATCGGCGATGAAGGTCTCAACCTTTTCGTCAAAATGGGTGACGCTGTTCCCCCAATGCTCGTACATCACTCGACCTCCAAGATGATGTCAGCGAGATCGGAAACCTTTCGCTCGAGGAAGTTCCCGCGGCTGAGGTCGAGGCCATACTTGATACAGAGTGGACCGCCCAGTTCCAGCAAGCACCACTCCTTGCCTCCTTGACCATAGTCGCGAACAGCCGACACCGCGCCATAAGCAATGGCGTACTTCAACACCATCGGGAGCTCGCCCTCACTCCTCAAAAGATCCTGCATCTCTGTTTCCAAGATGCCGATGGAGTTCGCTCCGCCGCCGAGCGGAGCGTTCGGGAGCATTGCGTTCTCGACACACTGTTTGGCCAGCGCGTCGGTGAGCGCCAGAACCTTTCGCGCATACGGAAAGGACCAGCGTTCGATAATCTCGGTCGCGCGGTTTTCCAGGACTTCCTGCTGCTGGGGCGGAGCCAACGTGGCGTCCTGACCGCGAATTACCTTAGTCTCCATCCTACTAACGAGTGAACCGGCAAGCTGGAGAAACAGTTCGGCGTTATCACCGGAGGCGTCACACAGGTCATCCAATCCAAAATGCAAGGGACGGTCGAAGAGGTGATGTAGATGGATGCGCGCGGCGTCGACGATCTGGGCCTTGGCTTTCACCGGCGCCGCCGGTTCAGGGTCATCAAATAACGACATGGTTTGCCCCTGCACACGGCCTGCATAGCGGTGCATTAGGACCCTAGTCATGGCGAGTTCAATATCGTCGTTCCAGTCGACGGACCTCGTCCCCTTGGCATACCGAGCAACTATTTCTCCGAGGCGATCTCTGCGGTTCGATGAGATGCTCAGCTTGCGCTGGTCACGGTCAAGGAGTTGAACCAATTCGGCGTGCCTGCCCTTCGGTAGGCTAGGTGGCTGCGTGCTCAGCAAACCTCGGAAGTTTTGGTGCCCCCTCTCCCTCAAGGGATCGACTAATTGAAGATAACGGTTGGCCATGTCGGTAGCCATCTTCCTGAACTGGCGTCGATCGCCTCCGCGGTTGGCCGAGCTCTCCATTACGATATCTATATAGTCCCGGTCATGCTTCAGGCCTGGTAGAGCGTCTTCATCGACAGACCGGAACACCGCGCTAGGACTAAGTGCGTCCATACGCATCATCATCCACCGACCAATTCGTATTTCGCGTCGAGCCAAGGCCCTAAGTAGCGCCGCATACTGATCAGGATGGAGGCTGTGGGCATCGTCAAGGATTACCAAGGGCCGAAGCCGAAGACGCTCGCCCTTCCAGTCGATTTCAAGTTCGCGGATGGCTTCAAATGGTTGATAGGGAGCCTGAACCTCTGCGGGGATTTCCGATAGCGGAGGTGGGACGAGGCTGGCTCCAATCGCATATACTAACTGCTCAACTTGCCTCGCGCGATCGCGCATCGCGGTACTATCCCGTCCACCAATTTGTACGACTTGGGCTTCTGCCTCCTGTCGCGTCAGCACGGTGATATCTTCCAGGTCTCGATAGCGATTGGCAGTTAGCGTTCGAAACAGACCAAGCACCGCCCGCGCCTGTATCAACGCAAGCATGAGTTTGGTCTTGACTGCTGGATCGTACGGTAACTCCCAGAACTCCCGGTACTCCGATTCCATGGGAATTCGAATTGCAGCCACCTTAGGTCGGTCGCCATCGGCAAACTGGGCGTTTGTCAAGGCGGCGGCCAATGCTCGGTTGCCGGAGGTCGTCTGGTCCATAAGAATTGCTTCGACCAAGCGGAACTCGACAAGCGAAGCCATCATGGTCTTGCCGGTACCGGGGCTGCCTATGATGCGCACCGGCACATCCAGCAGATCGTGGACTCGCTTGTGGCCAGCGATGAAGGAGTTGAGGGGTTCCGGACTTGTAATCTGCAGAAACGAGGCGGTGTCCCGGAGGTATTCCGTGGCGCGGCGAAGGAAAGGGTTCATCAACGATTATCCATGGCGATCGCGGCGGCGAAAGAGCGGCTCCATCGGGTGCGAACCCGATCCCCCGGGCGTCTCAGCCCATAGAAGTGGTATGCTGTTGTTGGGCGTATTATGATCAAGAATGAGAGGCAAGGCACAGGCAGCAAAGCCGTACTTCACCGAATCGATGCCCGACTGCGTAAGATGCTTTTCGAGCCGCTTGTCCAACCCAGGGTCGTGGTACTTGTCGCAGAGGTTCAAGATGCCATCATCCCGCGGTCGCGTAAGCTTGAGACTCGCGGGCAGCTTCAATCCCTCGGTGACATATACCGACCCGAAGCTCCGTTCGGTCCAGCCTCGCTGGGCGTCCGCAAGTAGGTTGTCGAGGTTGTCCCTCGCCTGATGGCTCGAAATGTAATGGTGGATATGGAGCGAGTAGCCCTCGGCGAGCGGGAACTTCTCTTTGAGAGTCTTTCGCGCGTCCTGGACCCGGTGTTCGAACTTCGCGAGTTTACCTTTCCACTCCCCTGCGACTCGTCTAATGAAGGTGGTCCCGGACGCGGTAAAATCTTCCACAAGATAGACACGTTCGAATTTTGCGTCAGGACCCTCGGCCTTCCCCAACTCTTCTCCTAAATCTTCCCACTTGTCATCATCGATAATCAGCGTGGCTACGACCTGTTCAGTGGAGATTCGGCCCGAATTGGCCCTTCGCAGAATATCGGTGCGGCTGCCGTCGCTCATGCCCACGAACAGCGTACGACGAAGCTCACTCTTGAACCGATCCGCTCCTTGCTTGGTTCGCCAAACTTCATAGGGTCGAATGGCTATAGCCTTCGCCACTGCCTCTCGAAGACCCGGGGTGACGACCTCAGGGAAGAACAGGTCGATCAGGCACTGCAGTTCGGCAGGAGATATGTAAACGAGACGGCGCTTGAAAAATTCGTAGGCAATCGCTCTGTCTTCGAATTCGAACTGCTTCAACCAAACCGCCAAACTCTCTATAAAGCGAACGCCAGCTCTAAAGTCGGCGTAGCCATCGTATTTGATTGACGACATCATCCGAAGCCATGCGTATTCAGCAGTCGCCGGGCTTCCGCGTTCCTCATCCCAACCCATCACTTCTGCGATGAGATCAAGCGCCATATTTCCGGCCAAGGGTATTCCTCGATTCGCGTGGTTTATTAACGGTTGTTGGCAGGCTGCAGTCATTTGAGAGTAATATCAATGCTCATGCAGGGACCTAGATCGTTCTTCCCAAGTCAATTTCAAAAATAACCGCAGCGTCACCGTCACCTAGGCATGAGGCGTCCAATCTCGACACCGTCGAGGTGATATTCTGGTGGACTTCAACCGCAAAGGAAGCATGGTATAGGCGGCCACGACGCCATCCCTAGCTTTCAACCGAAGCAGTTTTCCAGCCCGCATTGCGGGCTCATGTCAGTACAGACGCCGAATTTGTCGGCCTCTGCAAACTGATGGAGACAACGATGGCAAATCTAATCACCAGCCCAGACACGGAAGCTGACCAGGGTGGCAATGGCACAGTCCTTGTACCTTCTGGAATCAACCGGGAGGATACCCCGCGAGCCAAGACGAGAGGGAAAACGCTAAAGAGCCCCGACGCGCGACGACATGCCGTCCCTGCGCCAGCCTCGGTTTCTGATACCTTTACCGGCAAGGCTGGTGTATCCTCTCGCTCCACTAGCACCACTCCGAACAAGAGCGAGCAGGTGTTGAAGCGACTTCGCTCGGCGAAGGGCGCCACTATCTCCATGCTGATGGAAGCAACCGGCTGGCAGGCCCACTCGGTACGCGGCTTCCTGTCAGGAACAGTGAAGAAGAAGCTCGGGTTGAGCCTGACCAGCGAAGTCAGCAAGGACGGCGCACGGCGGTATCGCGTCGCCGACGCCAAAGTTGGCGAGTGACCCGATGCGGCAACGATCTGATCTGGAAACGGAGATCGCCGCCATCGGCGATCTCACCCGTGATGAGCTTGCTGTCGCCTGGACAAGGGCCTTTGGCTGCGCGCCACCCAAGGGCATCAAGCGCGGACTGCTTGAACGTTCCGCTGCCTGGCATCTTCAAGCAAGGCGACTGGGAGGATTGCCCTTGGCAGTGAGAAAGACGCTGCGGACAGGCAATACTCGTCGCCTCTCAAAAGCCAGTGCCAACGATACGGGTCCGGAGGCACTATCTAATGGCGCGGGATCAACGGCTGTGACGACACGACCCGTCCAATCAGCAAAGGCACTGGCGATAGCAAACCCGCCAAGACCCGGTTCTCGTCTTATGCGTGAATGGAATGGCCGCATGCACATTGTTGAGGTGATCGATGGCGGCTTCTCGCTCGACGGCAAGACGTACCGATCGCTATCGGCAGTCGCTCGCCGCATTACCGGCGCCCAATGGTCTGGCCCGAGGTTCTTTGGGCTATGACGGAGACGCCTCGCCTCAACTGTGCGATCTACACGCGCAAGTCGACCGAAGAAGGATTGGAACAAGAATTCAACTCGCTCGATGCCCAACGCGAAGCCTGTGCAGCCTTCATCGCATCGCAGGTAGGTCTAGGGTGGAAGTTGGTGCCGAACCACTATGACGATGGTGGCATCTCGGGCGGCACGATGGAACGCCCTGCCCTGCAGCGTCTCCTGCAAGACATCCGGGACAAAAAAATCGATGTGGTGGTGGTCTATAAGATCGATCGCCTCACCCGATCGCTGATGGACTTTTCCAAGATCGTCGAGATCTTCGATGCCAGCTCCGTGTCCTTTGTTTCGGTCACTCAGCAGTTCAACACCACGACCTCAATGGGCAGGCTCACCCTCAACGTGCTTTTGTCCTTCGCCCAGTTCGAGCGGGAGGTCACGGCTGAGCGTATCCGTGACAAGATCGCCGCGTCGAAGAAGAAAGGCATGTGGATGGGCGGCGTGGTGCCCCTGGGCTATCGCGTCGAGTACCGCAAGCTGGTGATTGACGAAACCGAGGCACAAACAGTCAGACACCTGTTCGCCCGCTATCTCACCCTGAAGTCGGTCCGGGATCTTGTCGAAGAGGCTGCGAGTGTCGGGCTTTCAACGCGGTCGCGGCAATGCAAAGACGGATCAGTTGCAGTTACTATGCCGTTTGGTCGCGGCAACCTTTATCACCTTCTTTCGAACCCGATCTACATCGGCAAGATCAGGCACAAGGATCAGGTCTACGATGGAGAGCACGAGCCGATCGTCACGTCCGCCACGTTCGAGGAGGCCCGGGCACTTCTCGCCTCGCAGGCACCGCGGCGACGAAGCCAGTCGAATGTCACGCAAGCGCATTTGCTCACCGGTTTGCTCTTCGATGAAGCCGGCGAGAAACTGCGATCGGTTCATGCCAACAAGCAAGGTGTTCGCTACCGCTACTATGTCTCGAAGCAGTTCGTTGATGAGCGCCGAAACGGGTCCGATGGCTGGCGTCTTCCAGCGCCAGCACTTGAATCAGTTGTGCATCATCGCCTGAATCGGATTCTCAGTGATCAAGCTCAACTGTCTGATTGGATTCGGCAATGGGCCGAGGCTGGCGAAATCCACTCGGCAATGCGGCGAGCGGAAGAGATGCAACGGTGCTGGGCATCAGCTGCGGCGGACGCGAAGCGATCTCTGCTCCAAAAGATCGTTCGCAGGATCACCCTCAAGCCCGGATCATTGACCATTGAACTGGATTGCCGCTCGCTATCGGAATTGCTTCTCGATCGGAGTCTGCCACCCAACGATGGCGCGCAAGTAGCGTCCATCGAGTGTCCCATCGGTATGAAGCGGCGCGGCGTCGAAACGCGGATCGTGCTTACAGACGGATCCATCAGCAACCGAGAGCCCGATAGCGCTTTGATCGACCTTCTGCGTCGAGCCCACTTGTACCTAGCCCAACTTACGGACGGAGCCAACCGCAGCCTCACCGAGGTTGCCATGCTCAACGGCACCGATACCTCTGAGGTAAGCCGCCTCCTGCCCTTCGCTTTCCTCGCCCCCAAAATCACCTCCAGCATCGTTGCAGGTGATCAACCAGTCGAACTAACGACGCACCGACTCTCACGGGTCTCGGAGCTGCCGCACACCTGGGGTAGCCAGGTCACTCTTCTCGGCTTCTGACAGCATCAACAGTGCATCTAACCCGCATCACCGACCATCGCTTTGCCAAACACTTGGCTACGAAATTCACTCGACAGAGACGGACGCCCAAAAGTCAGGTGTTTTCGGCGCTCCCTGCGGTGTCTCAGCCAAGTGTTGCCAACTACTCGGCGCTAACCCACGGAAATGTCGGCGCTATTCTGAGACGGTCGAAAAACCCGGAAATCGGGCGGACTGGATGGTGGGCCCGGAGGGACTCGAACCCCCAACCAAGCGGTTATGAGCCGCCGGCTCTAACCATTGAGCTACAGGCCCCACGCGCGCTGGATTAGTGTTTTTCCTTGCGCGGCACAAGGCTTTCCGGACGGGCTGGCCGAGATCGCCCAAATCAGCCCATATTCGCGCCCTAGTCGACAGGCGCGACTGGATCGCACACCGAGGAGATTTTCATGACCAGACATATTTTGCCGCTCGCACTTGCCGCCGCGATCGCTTTTCCGGCGATGGCAAGCGCTGCCGATTCGCTGCCCCCGCCCCGCATCATCGTGTCGGGTGAAGGCCAGTCGACCGTGGCGCCTGACCTGGCGCTGCTGACGCTCAGCGTCATGCGTGAGGCCAAGACCGCACGCGCGGCACTCGACGCCAACAACGACGCCATGGCCGCCGTGATCGCGGCAATGAAGTCGGCAGGGATCAAGGACCGCGACCTGCAGACCGCCGGCATCCAGATTAACCCGCGTTACAACTACACCAACAAGCCCGACGGCAGCCAGGAAGCCGAGCTTGTCGCCTACCAGGTGACCAACACACTCTCGGTGCGCATCCGCGACATCGACAAAACAGGTGAGATTCTCGACAAGGCTGTGTCGCTGGGCGTCAACCAGGGCGGCGGCATTTCGTTCTCCAACGAGGATCCGAAAGCTGCCGTCACCGAAGCCCGCAAGAAGGCGGTCGCCGATGCCATGGCCAAGGCCAAGACGCTGGCTGTAGCCGCCGGCGTCAGCATTGGCCGGGTGCTGGAAATCACCGACCAGAACGTTGCGCCGGCGCCGATGCCGATCAATGCCAAGGCCTTCGATGCGGCAGGCGCCGCGGTTCCCGTGCAGGCCGGCGAGAATGCCTACGCCGTGCAGGTAACAGTGACATTCGAGCTTAAGTAGCAGGCCGCCGGGCCGGGCGCGGTTCTGCTGAACCCGTCGGCCGGAACCGCAGATTTCCGACATGAAAAACCCCGAAGGACTGGCCTCCGGGGTTTTTTCGAGCCGCACCTTTCCGCGGAGGGAAAGGGGCTCCTGGCTAACCCTAGAAGGGTCATGCCGCTACTCCAGGCTGATCCTGGCAGAGGAACATGCCTCCGGATCGACCTTCGCAGAAGGTCGTATCCCAGACTGATCTTCGCAGAAGATCAGTCTGGTTCTCTTAGCGATAGATAACCGGGCAGCCGCGCTCATTGGCGAACACGACCACTACGCGATCGCCATACTGGCGGCCGGCGACCTTCACCACGCGGCGATTGAGATCGACGATGCGGACGCGGTGCAGGCCCATGCGCTCGGCCTTGTCGAGGGCGCGATCCGGCGAGCAGCGGCGCCAATTGCGGTCACGGCGAAAGCCGTCCTCATCGTCGCCGGTGTAGACGCCGACGCGGCGGTCATGGTTGTTGCCGAAGCCGAGATAGATCGAGTCCGCCTGGGCGGGCACTGCGGCAAGGGTGCCGAGAGCTACGAGACCCGAAAGGGCTGCCGTCTTGAACGAGTTGAACATTGTCTTCTCTCCTTGTTGAGGGCTTGCGCCCGTCTTGGTCGAACCGATGGGGGGAGAATGCTCCTTGCAATCTGAACTCTTCGCGAACCGGCCGTTCATTTTCGGTTAATCTGCCCGACAGGTTGAAAGCAACCGCCCCTTCCACCGCTGCAAACGATCCTCACCGTCAAAAACGTCCAATGGCGCAGAACGCCCTATGGCAGCGTCCGTTCCAGAATGCTCAGGGCTCGTCATCGAGCATATAGTCGAAATAGTCGTCCGGCTCGGCCAGATCGGTCTCACTGGCGCGGACGCGGCCGCGCATGGAGATGCCGGCATCATGAACGGTCTCGGCACTTCCCGACACCAGCCTGTGCCACCAATAGAGGTCGTGCCCCTCGGCAACCAGCCGGTAGGCACAGGTTTTCGGCAGCCACGTGATGGTGCGCACATTCTGCGGCGTCAACCCGACACAGTCCGGCACGCGCGCCAGCCGGTTGGCATAGTCCGAACAGCGGCAGCTTTGCCCATCGAACAGCCGGCAGCCGACTGATGTCCAGTAGATCTCGCCGGTATCCTCGTCCTCGAGTTTAGACAGGCAGCATTTTCCGCAGCCGTCGCACAGCGATTCCCACTCGGTGGGCGTCATCGCTTCCAGCGTCTTGGTCTTCCAGAACGGCGTTTCCATTATGGGTCGAGATGTGGCCTCCGCATGCGGCAAGGTCAAGCTGTTGTGTGACTTCAAGTTCCGGCCGCACCATAGGAAAAACATGAAGTTGCCTTCAAAACGCCGGTCAATCGTCCTTGGGTGCGGGTAATGCCTGCAAACCGGAACCAATCCGGTCAAGGACAGTTTGGGCAGGGATGGGACCCCACAAGGAGAATTTAAGATGAAACGCCAACCACGGGTACTGGCAGGTACGGCACTTGGCCTGCTTATGGCATCCGCGCCGTTGGGCGCATCCCCGTTGCAGGGCAACGCCGTTTTCGGCCCCTTGCAGCACACGGCCGCGCCACTGATCCTGGTCCAGGACGACCCTGCTGCAGATGGTCAGCAGACCGACCAGGAACTGCCGCGCAAAAAGAAACGCCAGCAGGCCGAACAGGCAGCGCCGGCCGCCGAGCAGCCTGCACCGGCTGCAGAGCAACCCGCCCCTGCCGCCGAGGAACAACAGCCGCGCAGGAAGAAGCGGGATCAGCAGCAGACCGAGCAGGCCCCGGCCGAACAGGCCGCACCTGCCGCCGAGGAACAGCAGCCGCGCAAAAAGAAGCGCAATCAACAGCAGCAGATCGAGGCGGCGCCTGCGGATGAGGGCGGCGCCCAGGCAGCGCCGGCGACCGATGAGCAGCCGCTCAAGCCACGCAAGAAGAAGCGTGACCAGCAGCAGATCGAGGCAGCACCGGCTGAACAACCGGCCGAACAGGTAGCTCCGGCAAATGAAGAACAGCCGCTAAAGCCACGCAAGAAGAAGCGCGACCAACAGCAGATCGAACCGGCGCCCGCTGAACAGCCGGCCCAGCAGCCTGCCGAGCAGGCAGCGCCCACCGAACAGGTGGCGCCGGCAAACGACAACAAGTCGGGCAAGAAAAAGCGCAAGCAGGATCAGCAGATTGAGGCCGCGCCTGCCGACAAAGCGCCAGACGTCAAAGTTGCGCCTGCCGGAGAGCCCGCGCCGCAGGCCGAGCCGATTCAGCCCCCGGCCGATCAGCAAGCGGCTCCCGCCGAAGGTGAACAGCCGAAGGATCAGGCGAAAAAGCACGGCAAAAAAACTGTCGGCGAACAGCCAGTGACGGGCGAACAGCAGCCTGCGACCGGTGAACCACAGCCTGCGGAGCAACCGGCCAATGCCGAGCAGCCCGCGCAACGTGAGACGCCGGCGCAAGGCGAAGCCACGGCCAACCCCGACGAAGCACCCATCCTGGACAGCCAGAAGGATGCCAGGCGCAAGCACCGCAAGGACCAGGGCGGCAACAGCCAGAATGGCGACGGCCAAAATGGGAACGGCCAAAATGGGAACGGCCAGAATGCTGGCGGCCAGACGGGCGAGCAGCCCGCGCAGGGCGGCACCGAGGCGCAAGCCCCGAAGCCGGCTCCGGTCGACCAGGGACCGCCGCCCACCGACGACAAGTCGGCTCAGCAGGCAATTCAGCCAGAAAAGATCGCCCCGGTGACGGAGGAAAAAGGCAAACGCGTCGAGCGTGCACCCGATGAGAACGTCCGCGACCGCCGGCGTCCGAAAGGCGTCGACGTCGTCAAGGAACTCGGCGACCGCGTCATCCTGCAGTTCAACAACCAGACGATTGTGGAAAGCAATGACGCTCCGCGCATGCACCGCGGCGCCAGGAATGTTTACTATGAGGAACTGTCGGGCGATCGCTCTCGGGAAATCGTCGAGCGCGACAATGGCATCCAGATCGTCACCATCCGCAACCGCAATGGCGACGTCATCAGGCGATCGCGCATCACGCCGGATGGGCACGAATATGTGCTGAGCTATGTCGACGAGCGCAGCTATGACGACGACAATGACTGGCGCGATCCCGGTGACGACCTGCCGCCGATGCGGCTCACCATCCCGCGCCGCGAGTACATCCTCGATTCGGAAGATGTCCAAAGCCCGGACGACTATTACGAGTTCCTCGAACAACCGCCGGTGGAGAAGGTCCAGCGCCTCTATTCCATCGACGAAGTGAAGCGTTCGGCGCGCGTGCGCGACATTGCCCGTCGCGTCGACCTCGACACATTGAACTTCGAGTTCGGCTCGGCCTCGATATCCGACACCGAAGTGCAGAAACTGGAAGGCGTCGCCACGGCCATGGAGAAACTGTTGAAGAAGAACCCGGCCGAAACCTTCCTGATCGAAGGCCACACCGATGCGGTTGGCACGCCGGAGGCAAACCTTGCTCTGTCCGACCGGCGCGCTGAGTCTGTCGCCGAAGCGCTGACCAATGCCTTCGGGATCCCGCCGGAAAACCTGACCACTCAGGGCTATGGCGAGGAATACCTGAAGGTCAACACCACGGCGCCCAACCGCGAGAACCGCCGTGTCGGCATCCGTCGCATCACCTCGCTGGTGGCACCGGTGGCGAGTAACAATTGATCTGCTTTCTAATGGCTTGAGCAGCTTTCTGGAATCAGATCGACAACAAGGACCCATCCCGGCAGATCGGGATGGGTCGAGCTGCGGACAGCAACCCCGGTTCAGCAAGAATTGTACTGGTATTAGAACCGGCTCATTGAATAGAGCGACCGCCCTCCCCAGATTCAAGGCTGGGCGTTCCCTGCCCCGTCCCGACTCCAGCGGGATGCATTGGACCCCGCCGGCCCTCCCGGCGGGGTTTTTTTGCGTCGCAATTTGCCTTGCAAACCGCGGCAAGCTGACCGAAATACCCCATCGACCTCAGAAAGCTGACCGGAACCGCTGCATGAAACGTCTCGAACTCGCCATCGAATCGATCATCCTCGCCTCACGCTGGCTGCTGGTGGTTTTCTACATCGGGCTCGCCCTGGCGCTCGCCGTCTATGCGCTGTCCTTCGGCAAAAAACTCTACGAGTTCGTCATGGTCGCCTTCACACTCGACGACACCGACACCATCCTGAAGATGCTCGGCCTCATCGACGCCGCGCTTGTCGCCTCGCTGGTGGTGATGGTGATCATCTCCGGCTACGAGAATTTCGTCAGCCGCTTCGACGACCAGGATGGCGGCGTGCACTGGCTGGGTACGATCGATGTCGGTTCGCTGAAGGTCAAGGTCGCCTCGACCATTGTCGCTATTTCCTCGATCCACCTGCTGCAGGTGTTCCTGAATTCGTCTTCCTATACGATCGACCAGCTGACGTGGCTGACCATCATCCACCTCGCATTCGTCGTCTCGGCGCTGATGCTGGCCTATATCGACCGGCTGATGGGACTGAGCAAAGGCAAGAAGGGCGAGGAGGGATGAGCCCCTTTCTCCCCTTGCTGGGGAGGTGAGGCTGGTCCGCACAGCGGAGAAAAGCCAATTGCTTGGTTTTTCGAACGACCAACGCCGCCGGGCGGATGAGGGGCAGCGCCGGCGGCCCGTGATTTCCGTCAGTAGATGCTTTTAACGTTCGTCGGCGAATTGGCGAACACCTCGTCCGGCACGAAAAAGTCGCCGGCCAGCGGACCGGTCGCGCCGGGCGCGTAGGCCGCGAAATCGGTCACGCCCTCGGCCCGCAGCACCTCTTCATCGATGTAGAAATTGCCTGATGTCTCGCGCGATGGCCGCAGGAAGATGGCGTGTGCGGCATCGGCCATGATGTCGGGCAAGCGGCTCATCGCCGCGACCGTCGCGCCACCGAGCAGATTGCGCACCGCCGCCGTGTCGATGGTCGAGATCGGCCACAGCGAATTGACCGCGATGCCGTCCTTGGCAAACTCGGCGCTCATCCCCAGCGTGCACATCGACATGCCGAACTTGGCCATGGTGTAGGCGACGTGGTTCTTGAACCATTTGGCCTTCATATCGAGCGGCGGTGCCAGATTCAGAATGTGAGGATTCTCAGCCAACTTCAGGTGGGGAATGCACATTTTCGACACCAGGAAAGTGCCGCGCGTGTTGATCTGGTGCATCAGATCGTAGCGCTTCATGTCGGTCTCCAGCGTGCCGGTGAGCTGGATGGCGCTGGCATTGTTGACGCAGATATCGATGCCGCCGAACTTTTCGACGGTCTTGGCAACCGCCTCAGCCACCTGCGCCTCCTCGCGGATGTCGCACAAAACAGGCAGCGCCTTGCCGCCGGCCTGCTCGATCTCCTCAGCTGCCGAGTAGATCGTGCCCGGCAGCTTCGGATGCGGCTCGGCGGTCTTGGCCGCGATCGTCACATTGGCGCCGTCGCGCGCAGCTCGCAGCGCGATCGAAAGACCGATGCCGCGCGACCCGCCGGAGATGAACAGCGTCTTTCCCTTGAGCGACATGTCTTGGCACCTCCCTTGCTACATCACTGACGCGAACCATTGCGCGGCGGCAATGCACTGCGCAAGGCCTCGGCAGCCTGCAACGGGTTACGCAACGTTGGCTCAAATGGATAAGGGGATTAGACCAGCACCAGGCCCTGCCGCATCGCGATCGCGATGGCATCCGTGCGGTTCGCAGCACCCAGCTTGATCAGGATCGCGGCGACGTGGAACTTTGCCGTGTGCACGGAGATGTTCAGCCGCCGCGCGATCACCTTGTTGGGCGCGCCTTCGGCCAGCAGCGCCAGCACTTCGGCCTCGCGCGGCGACAGCGCCGGACGGGCGGTAGCGCCATCGTCCAACGGCTCCTCGCCGAACAGCCCGCTATGGCTTCCGCCGTTGGCGGCGCCATCGAAATCGTCGTGGCGAGCGGGCGTCGAACGCCCATCCCTGGACACCCGGTAGCCGGCCGCCGCCAGTCTGACGGCAGCCGCGATCAGATTCGCATCCGACGCCAAAGGCAGCACGGCAAGCACCCGGTTTTCCGGCCGGCCAGCGCTCGCGGATAGCAGCACCCGTGGGATTGCGCTGTTGCCACCATCGGCCCGATCGAGCCAGGCCGCACTGTTCGCAACAGCGTCATCGACGACAGCGACGTCGGCAATCCCGCTGCCGGCCACGACCGGAAGCAGATCGTCCGCCATGGCAAGCGAAGCTGACAGGCGCTCGGCACGCGCGGCATCGTGCAGCGCGATCAGCACCACGAGCCGGCGTCCGCCGCCCGCCACCTCCGGCCCACCCACCTCCGGCCCACCCGCCTCCGGCCTTGTCAGCGTGTCGCTTTCCATCGGCCCTCTCAGCTCAGCGGTTTTTCACCGACGGTCAGCGCGACGTCGCGCTGCTCGCCGCCGCGCACCACGCCGAGCGTCACCGCGGCGCCCGCGCTATCCGGCCCAAGCTTTCGGATCAGTTCGCGCGGGCCGTGCACGGCCTCGCCATTCCACGCCACGATGATGTCGCCCAGCGCAAGGCCGGCGGCCTTGGCCGGACCATTGTCGTCGAGGCTCATGACCATGGCGCCGCGCGCCGCGCCGTCACGGATCGGGTGCAGGCCGGCGCCGAGATAGCCGCGCGCGACATGGCCCTTTTCACGCAGCGTCGCCACGGCCCGCTCGATCGTCTCATAAGGCATGACCAGCGCACGACCACGTGGCCCAAACAGCAGCATGCCGATCAGCGCGCCCTTGGCGTCAAGCACCGGCCCGCCCTCGAAACGGCTGCCGGCATTGACGGCGAGATTGATGCGCCGATCGATGGTGCCGCCGCGCATCGAGCGCCAGGCGGGGCCGACCTCGCCGACCGAGCCCGAGACAGCCAGCGCCGAGCCCTGACTGCTGCCGACAGCGATGGGGACGTTGCCCGGCCGCACCCCATCCGCCTTGGCGAGCGCAGACGCCGCGGCCGCGCCGGCCGGCTTCAGAAGCGCTACGCCGGTCGACGGATCGCGACCGACCAGTTCGGCCTTCACCGCTTCGCCCGAAGCCAATGTCAATTCGATCTCCTCACCGGCCTCGACAGCTTCCTCGGCGGTGACGAAATAGCCGTCACGCCAGTGGAAGGCGCTGGCGGTGCGATGGTGATGGGTGGTGAAACTTGCCGTTACCGGCGCAGCCTTGGCGGCGAGATCGGCGATGGCCTCGGAAACTGCATTAAGGTTGAAGTCACTCATGATGATCTCCTGGGTTTTCTCATGCCCCAGATATCGCTCGGCAGTGCGCCCGGAGGTACTCGTCTGACGGCTAGTACTGGTGTGACTGGCCATCTGGTCAGGTCGCGGCAGTTCGAGCCGCTCCGCACATATAGTCATCATCGCGCCTGAAAACACGGAGCCCCGCCAATGGCCCTCGCCGCCCACAAATTCGAAACCGACGACACACTGCTCGACGCCTATTCGACGACAGTCGCCGACGCCGTCGACCGCATCGGCCCAGCCGTCTGCCGCATCGAGCGCGTCGGTGGCCAAGGTGGCCATGGCTCCGGCTTCGTCATCGCGCCGGACGGGCTGGTCGTTACCAATTTCCATGTCGTTGGCGATGCCAAAACGGTGCGCGTCTCTATGCCCGACGGCGCCTCCAGCGAAGGCCGCGTGCTAGGCCGCGACCCTGACACCGACATCGCGCTGGTGCGCGCCGATGGCAGCTTCACCGAAGTCGCGCCGCTCGGCGATTCCAAGCGGCTGCGGCGCGGCCAGATCGCCATTGCCATCGGCAATCCGCTCGGCTTCGAATGGACCGTAACGTCAGGCGTGGTCTCCGCACTTGGCCGTTCGATGCGCGCCTCGACCGGGCGGCTGATCGACGATGTCGTCCAGACCGATGCCGCGCTCAATCCCGGCAATTCCGGCGGACCGCTGGTGTCGTCGGCAGGCGAAGTCATCGGCGTCAACACCGCCATGATCCACGGCGCGCAAGGCATCGCCTTCGCGGTCGCTTCCAACACCGCCAACTTCGTCATTTCGGAGATCATCCGCTTCGGCCGCGTGCGGCGCGCCTTCATCGGCATCTCGGCCGACACCACCAGTTTGCCGCGCCGCGCAGCGCTCCTGTCGCAGGTGACCACCAGTACTGCGGTGCGGCTGCGCAGCGTCGAGAAAGACGGACCCGCGGCGAAGGCCGGCCTCAGGGAAGGCGACATCATCGCGGCGATAGACGGTCGCCCGGTCACCGGCGTCGACGACCTCGTGCGCATGCTCGACGCCGAACGCATCGGCCGCGAGACGCTTTGCACAGTGGTGCGCCGCACCGGCGTCAGCCAGGTGAGGGTGACGCCGGTAGCAAGGGCGAGCTGAGCCCTTATCGAGGCTTGAGCACCCGCCCGAGCAGCGACACCAGCAGTCGCGCAAGGTCACCGGTCGGGTCGAGGTCGGGATCGTAGATCGTCATGTCCAAGCCGGTGCAGCGCTGGTCCGCTGCCAGCGCTGACAGAATGGCAACGAGTTCATCGGGGTCGATGCCGGGGCTGCCGGGCGAATCCACCGCCGGCATCACCGTCTGGTCGAGCACATCGACATCGAGATGCAGCCAGTAGGGACAGCCGGCGCGCGCCAGCGTCGCTCTTGTCTTTTGCAACACTCCAGCCGCGCCGAGTTCCTGCGCGGCAAAGACGTCGATGCGCGTCACGGCGGTCGCATTGATGTCGGGCCAGGCAAAATCGGCATCGCGGCTCTCGCGTTCGCCGATCTGAACCACCGCCTCGTCGGCGACGAGCGGACCGACAACACCTGGCCATTGCGCCAGCAAAGCCTCGCCGCGTCCGGTGGCAAGTGCCAGATCCATGCCGGCAACCGAGCCGAGTGAGGCATTGACATCGTAGTTGCCGGGATGGCGGAAATCGCTGTGGCCATCGACATGGACCAGGGCGACTGCGCCCGAGCGCCGCGCGGCGACCAGTGCGCCAAGCAGGATCGAGCAGTCGCCGCCGATGATCAGCGGGAACTCGCCTTGCCCAAGCGCACGGGTGACGATCTCGGCAAGATCGAGGTTGAAGCGGCGGATCGCCGGACCATTACGCAGCCTAGTGCCCGGTTGCGGTTCGGTACTGTAGGCGGGTCTGTCGAGATCGACCACCCGCCCCGGCGCCAGCGACTCGATCAAACCAGCTTGGCTCAGCGCCTGCGGCGCACGCCAGGTGCCGGGCACATGGCCCGGCTCCAAGGGCCGAAGGCCGAGATTGGATGGCGCCCGAACAAGGCAGATGTCACGCATGCGGCAGGCCCAGCTTCAACGTCACCAACATAGACCGCATGGTGCGGATCCGGCCACAGCGGCCGGAGCCGCTGCCGACATTTGCTGCCATTGTTCAGGCGCCCGCCGCGCCCGCCGCGAATTGCGCCTGAAATTCCGGGCTGAGCGGGATCGGCTTGATGACGTCGATCAGCACGCCATTGGGATCCCTGGTGATGAAATGGCGCTGGCCGAAGGGTTCGTCGCGCAGCGGGCACAGGATCGGCAGGCCGGCCGCAACGATCCGTTCATAGACAGCATCAGGATCCCTCACCTCGAAATTGATCAGCAGCCCCGATGTGCGGCCGCGCCCCCCTCGGGGATCGTCTCGTGGTCGCCCTGGACGATACCGAGATTGACCCGGCGATCCTCGGCAGACTGCAGATGCACATACCAGTCGCTCGCAAACAGCGGCTTGAAGCGGAAGTGATTGATATAGAAGGCTTTTGTGCCGGCTACGTCGCCCGTCATCAGCACCGGATAATAGCTCGTCGTCTTCATCTTTCTTTCTCCCGTCAGCCAACATACAGTTTGCATGTAATTCGAAATAACATACAGGCTGCATGTATGCAACGAGAAACCCCGCGCCGCTCCAACCGCGACCGCACCGAAGCGACGCGCGCCGACCTGATCGCTGCGGCGCGCAAACTGTTCATCGAAAAGTCCTATGCCGAGACCGGCACGCCGGAGATCGTTGCGGCCGCCGGCGTCACCCGCGGCGCGCTCTATCACCACTTTGCCGACAAGCAGGCGCTGTTTGCCGCCGTGGTCGAGCAGGAGGCGGCGGCGGTGGCGCAAGAGATCGAGCGCGCCTCGCCGCCTTCTTTGTTTGCCCGCAATGCGCTGATTGCCGGCTCGGACGCCTATCTCGCCGCCATGCGCGCGCCCGGCCGCACGCGGCTTTTGCTGCTCGACGGGCCGGCCGTGCTTGGCCGCGCCGCCATGGATGCGATCGACAATCGCCACGGCAACCGGTCGCTGCGCGAAGGCCTGGTTGCGGCAATGCGCGAACAGTCGATGACCAGACTGCCGGCCGATGCGCTGACCGCTTTGCTCGCCGCTGCCTTCGACCGCGCAGCACTTGCCGTCGAGGCCGGCGCCTCGGCCGAAGACTATCGCGCCGTGCTCATGGCTCTGATCGATGGGCTGTCTCCGGCTCATCTTCAGGCAGGTCGTCCGGGTCGAACTCGTTGAAGCAGCCGAGCTGGCGTTTGAACTGGTCGATCAGCCAGGCCGCCGCCGGTTTCGGGCTACGGTCGGCGCGGTGCATGGCATAGAGCGATGAGCGCACCTCGCTAAAAGGTTCAAGGTCGAGTTCGACCAGCCTGCCGCTGGCCAAATCGTCCGCGATCAGCCAGCGCGGCAACCCGCCCCAGCCCAGCCCCTCGCGCATCAACGTATGCTTGATACGCACATCTGTCAGCCGCCATGTACGATAGGCAAAGACGCCGAAGTCGCGTCCCTTGGTGCGTTCCGACTGGTCACTGACAACCAGCTGGGTGTGCTCTCGCGCATCCTCGAGCGCCACCGGTTTCGGCAGCAGTGCCAGAGGGTGGGTGGGGGCGGCAGCCAGCACGATCGACATGAAGCCGATGCGCACGAGATGCACGTCGACCTCGCCCAGCAAGCCACCGATGCCAAGATCCGACTGTCCGCTGACGACATGGTCGGGGATCAGACCGAGCGTGCCGATATGCAGTCGCATCATCACGGTCGGGAACTGCGCCTCGAACGCCTTCAGCACCCGCACCAGCACCGGCGAGGGCAGCGCCGCGTCAACCGATAGCGCAACTTCAGCCTCCAGCCCCTGATGGTGACCGTCGGCACGCGAACGGATGCGCTGCAGCACGCCGACCATGCGCCGGGCGTCCTCCAGCATCGCCCGGCCGATTTCGGTCAGCTGCGGCTCGCGCGTGCCCTCGCGCTCGAACAGTTTCAGGCCAAGCTGCGCTTCAAGATTGGCGATGCCGTAGCTGATGACGGACTGCGCGCGGTTAAGCTTGCGGCCGGCGGCTGAGAAGCTGCCGGTGTCGGCGACCGCAACCAGGATCTGCAATTGGTCGAGCGTCGGATTGGGCTGCACGGCATACCTACTTTATGGATGGATCGTATAGAAAATATACCAGTTTTTTGAATGGGTCGGTAGGCCCATATCAGGCGGGAGAAATCAATTCCCACTGGAGAGAACCGCTATGTCTATCCTGCTTGTAACCTCGAGCCCGCGCGGCGCTGCCTCGCACTCGACCCGTATCGCTACCGAATTCGCTGAAAAGCTCGTCGCCGCCGACCCGTCGAATACGCTCGTCGTACGCGACCTCGTGGCCAACCCGCTGCCGCATATCGACACCGATTATGCGACCGGCATCTACACCCCCGTTGAAGCCCGCACGCCGCGCCAGGCCGAAGTCGTCGGCGTCTCCGACATCGTGCTTGACGAACTGTTCGCAGCCGACACCGTGATCCTGGCCACCGGCTTCATCAACTTCAACATCTCCTCGACCCTGAAGTCCTGGGTCGATCACATCTCCCGCTCCGGCAAGAGCTTCTCTTATGGCGAGGGTGGTCCCAAGGGCCTCGTCACCGGCAAGAAGGTCTATATCGTACTCGCCTCGGGCGGCATCTATTCCGAAGGTGCGGCCGTGCAGTTCGATCACGCCATCCCCTATCTGCGCGGCGTGCTCGGCTTTCTCGGCATGACCGACGTCGACGTCATCCGCATCGAAGGCGTCGGCATGGGCCCTGATGCCGTCACCGCCGCACTTGCCAATGCGACGGCCAAGGTCGATGCCGTGGTGGCTGCGAGCCAGCAGGTTGCTGCAGCGGCGTAAGCGCAGGCCCTTCCCACCTGCATTAAAAAAGGCAGGCGCTCCGCGCCTGCCTCTTTTGTTGTTGCACGAATGTCGACCGGAACGGAGTGGCGCATGTAGTGAAACGCGCCGCGAGATCGCCACGTAACCGTGTACGCGTTGTCGGGTGAATTTTCTTCACACGGGTTTTATCATTCAGATAAGTTCCATTTTGAGTTTTATGCCAAGTACAGTATGCGCAAGTCACATACGTCTTAATGACAAGCCACCTCGAAACCGCTCATGGAGACTTGTTTGTCTGAGTTCCCAATTCTCGGCATTGACCTTGGCACGACCAATTCGTTGGTAGCTCATTTTACCGAAGAAGGCCCCATATTGATCCCCAATGCTATCGGCGCTTTTCTGACGCCTTCTGCCGTGGGGCTTAGCGACAATGGTGACTTGCTGGTCGGCCAGGCAGCCAAGGACAGGCTCGTGTCCAATCCCGATATAAGCACGGCACGATTCAAGCGTTATATGGGCACGGATCACATGGTTCGTCTCGGCCGCAAGGCATTTCGACCGGAAGAGTTGTCCGCGTTCATTCTGCGCTCCTTGAAAGCGGACGCCGAGGCGCATTTCCAGCACCCTATTGACGATGCGGTTATTTCCGTGCCGGCCTACTTCAACGATGTGCAACGCAAGGCAACGATAGCTGCCGCACAACTCGCGGGTCTTAAGGTAAGCCGGCTGCTCAATGAACCGACCGCGGCTGCCTTGGCTTATGGCCTGCATCGCAAGGACGATGAAAGCACCTTTCTTGTCGTGGATCTTGGCGGCGGCACATTCGACGTTTCAATTCTGGAGATGTTTTCTGGCGTCATGGAGGTGCGAGCGTCGGCCGGGGACGCATTTCTGGGCGGAGAAGACTTCACGGATATCCTTGTGGCGTTGTTGGGCAAGGATCTTGGCCGTGAAGATTTGGGAAAGGGAGATCTGTCACGGCTGCGTGCGCTGGCTGACGAAGCAAAGCACAAGCTTTCAACCAGCAAAGACGCCGATATCCGATATGTCCTGGACAGCGAACAGAAGCATCTTCCCGTCTCTGCAGATCGTTTTGAGGAGGCAACGACGCAGTTAGTCAACCGGATGAAGGCCCCTTTACAGCGCGCGATGCGCGACGCAAACCTAAGCAACGACCAGATCGACCGGATCATTCTCGTTGGCGGTGCAACGAGAATGCCAATCATCAAGTCTACAATAACCAAGCTTTTCAAGGGTTTTCCGGAACATGATCTCGACCCTGATCATGTCGTGGCCTTGGGCGCGGCGGTACAGGCCGGGCTTGCTTCCCGGCATCAGGCGCTCGACGACATCGTCATGACCGATGTTTCACCCTTCACCTTGGGTATCGAGACAAATCATCAAGTCGGACCGAATAGCCAAACCCTGCCCGGATATTTTGCTCCAATCATCGAGCGCAACACGGTTATTCCAGCGAGCCGGGTTGAGCGTTTCAATACTGTAGTTCCTGGTCAGCAGAAAGTGGAACTCAATGTCTTTCAGGGCGAGGCGCCGCTGGTACGCGACAATGTGAAGATAGGTACATTGAGCGTTCCTGTTCCCGTCAACCGCAACGCAAATGAAGCGGTCGATGTTCGCTTTACCTACGATACGTCCGGAGTGCTTGAAGTCATCGCAACGGTCGTCACCAATGGCAAGGCTCATCGACTTGTCATAGAAGGCAATCCGGGCGCTCTTTCGCAAAAAGACATTCTGCAACGCCTGGCAGAACTTGAACGGATCAAAATCCATCCACGCGAAGAAGCGGTTAACGCGGCGCTCGTCGCGCGCATCACGAAAGCTTTTGAAAATGCCTTGGGGCCGCAACGCAAGATGTTGTCGGCATGGCTTGGGGAATTCGAGGCAATCCTTGCCCGGCAACATCCCAAGGAAATCGCCGCAGTGCGATCCCAAATCACGGGAAAACTCGAAGCGTTAGAGAAGTACGATGTTTATTGATGCGTTTTCCATGCTCGGAATATCCGACCGGGAAGACGTCACCGAACGCGAGATCAAGCGCGCCTACGCTACAAAGCTCAAACTAATCAACGTCGATGAGGATCGCGACAGCTTCATTGCATTGCGTCACGCATTCGAGCAGGCGCGCGATCAGGTCAACCGGCGGGAGTATTTCAAGAAAATTACTTCCCCTGACGAGACACAAATTGCCGAAGACACCGACACGCCCGCGTTGAAGAACGTGCCACTGTCCAACGAGAGTCCGCTTCCCGCTATCCTCGAAGCACGCGCTTTGCGGGCCATGGAAGATGATATCGAGACGCTCCTTATCGAAAATATCGAACCAGATCCACCGAAAGAAGCGGCTCCAGCCCGCACGGCTTCAATTGCCATCGAAGCGCCTGCCCTTCGCGCCATGAAAGCTGTCGAGTCGCTTATCACCGAACCAAGAAAATGGCAGAGAATAGACAGCTGGCTGGCAATTCTGGATGGCGAGCTCCTACAGACGATTGATGACATTCAAGAGTTTGAAACCCGCATGCGGACCTATGTTTGCGAACAATCAGGCTTCGGCGAGCGGCAGCGTCCGTCGGCCAAGCCCTGGATGATGCAGCGCTTGCTTGACTTGCTTGACGAACGCTTTGGCTGGACACGCAATCGCGGATCAAACTATTGGGAGCGTCAACAGCTTGACTGGTTGCACGCGCTAATCGATCCTGAGACGGCACCCCAATATCGTATGGCGTCCGCGCCGCAACAGGACCCTGAGCCCGAAACGATCGCACCATCGAGCAAAACCACCGGTTCGGCGCGTCAATCACCTATTTCCGGGTGGGTATGGGTTATGATCATCTTTGTGCTTGTTAAACTTGCTGCCGCGCTTTCTGGCTCAAATGAGCCCGCGAAAACATTCTCACGGCCCGATGCCACACAACAAGTGCCCGCAGGCGTTCTTCGCGACGTCTGTCGTAATCTGTCGTTTGACGAATGTTTCAAAAAGATGAGTGGGATGCCGGAGCCATAGGCCGAAAAATTATCGAGCGGAAATCGGGGGAAAAGATAAACAACCGGTGCAAATGTTGGCCACCGCAGGCCCTACCCAAAGATCCTCTCGCCTTGCTCGTCGACCAACTGCATGCCCTTCTTGATCGAGATGTCGACGGCGTCGTCCAGTCCGGCAAAGCGATCGGCGCGGATGAATTTGTGTTCCTTCATCACGCCGTCGACTTCCTTCGAAACCACGCCGCAAGTTTGGTACTGGCCGCCCTCCGCCTTGTAGGGCGTGGCGCTGATCAAAAATCCCTTGTGCTCAACCTGCTTTGCCGGTGCTGCGCTCTTGGGCTCGCCCCCCTCACCGCCACCACCGAAAAGACGCTTCAGAAAAGACATGGGGCTTCCTCCAACGGCAATCATCCTGCACCACATCTCGCGGTACAGGATGATTTTCAGTACCGTTCCTAAGTAGAACGGGCAAGCGTTCTCGCCAGGGGTCAACCGCGCGATAGCGCTTCCAGGGCTTCAGCGGCGGCTTCCAGGACTGCAATCGCCTCGGCCTGCTTTTCAGCCGGCGCGTCGACGAGATCGCCGAGCGCGGCACGCAGCCGGTGGCGCACGGCGCGGAACTCGTCGCGGGCTTCCGAGCGACCACCACGCCGTCCGCCTTCCTCGCCGTCGTCGTTCCAGCCGAACCAGTCCCGCGCTTTCGCCATCTTGCGGCCGAAGCGCTCAAGATGCTCGAGCACGCCGTCGATCATCTCGCGGTTCTCGGCGAGATGCGCCTGGCCCGCCTCGGTGATCGAAAACACCTTCTTGTTGCCGTCGGCGGCTGAAGCCGCATAGCCGGCCTCTTCCAGGAAGGTCAGCGTCGGATAGACGACGCCCGGGCTCGGGCTGTAGATGCCGCTGGTGCGCTCTTCCAGCGCCTTGATGATATCGTAGCCGTGGCGAGGCGCCTCGGCCAGCAGCGACAGCGTGATCAGCTTGAGATCGCCGTCGGCCAGCATGCGCCCGGCGCGAAACATGTCGCCCGGGCCGCCGCGTCCACCGCCACGTCCGCCGTGGCCGAACGGACCAAAGCCGCCGCCCCCTCTTCCACCAAATTTGCCTGCCATGTGCAGGAATGCGCGCTCGGCGCGCTCGCCAAAGGGATGATGTCTGTGCATGAATTGCTCCTTGAGTTATATCTTACGATACATGTTAATTAGGCTTACCCCGCCGACGAATCAAGATATATCTTACGATGTATCTAAAGGCGGCGCCAGAAGGTTGATTTCGCCGCCGCCGGCAGCTAGAAAGCGCGTGAGGGCCAAAACCTCTCCGTAAGCGTCTGACGTCAAGCAACGCATCCACCCCGGTCTTTCGGGGCAGTTCCGCCGGAAACCCGGCGCAATGGATGCCAAATGCGACGGACCGGATGTTTCAGGAAAATCCAAAAATGACCACGACCCGTAAGCGCGGCAAGCTGCCGGCGCGCTATGCCGCAATCGTCAGCCCGCTGGTGCTGTCGCTGCTGATGACCTTCATCGTCTCGTTCATATCGACGCTGAAAAGCCTTGGACTGCAACCTGATTTGCCGGCTGTCTGGCTCACTGCCTGGGGCCTGTCCTGGCTGGTAGCGTTCCCAACGTTGCTCATGGTGCTGCCGGCGGTGCGCCGCATTGTCGGCTGGCTTTGCGAGCCGGCGTCCCGGTAACGCCCATGACGGTAAGGCCCGCAGATATCTTCGGGCCTTGCCTCGCTACCAGCGGCCCTTGCGCCGGTTCCTGGCATAGAGAAGATCGGCGAAACGATCATAGCCCAAGCGCGTCAGCGGCAGCGCGACCGGATTACCGAAGAGCGTCGCCAGCCAGCCCTCGCCCGGCGTCGCCCGCCAGACGGCAACCGCGACATCGGCGCCGACCAGCAGCCTGCCTTCGGCATCGGTGGCATGCAGCCGGCGGCGTATGTCCTCCAGCGAGGCGCTGTAGCAAGAGAGCGCCGCCGGTTCGAGGTTGATGTCGCGGAATTCGATCCGCCCGGCCTTGATCGCCTCGATCAGCCGCCGTTTCTGCCGGGTGATGCCGCCATCGCAAACCGGGCAGCGTGTGTTGTACCAGACGGTCAGCGCAGGCTTGGACATGGCGCGACTATCACCCTGACGGCACGGCCCCGCAACATGACGCCGAGCCGCACGGACCCGCGCCCAGCGCTATCCAAGCGAAGTGACGATCTCGCGATAGGCAAATTCCGGGAAAGCCTTGAGCGTTCGCGTCTTGACGCTGCCACCCGTTGCCAGCATCAGGGCGAAACGAGCAAGCACAGCATCGTCGGGCGCCTCGATAATCGCCACCATGTCATATTCGCCCATAGTCAGGTAAAACGCCTTGAACGAGCCGCCCATGTCGGCCAGTTGCTTCTTGGCGGCATCGAGCCGCTTCGGCGACTCTCGGATATTTCTGGCGCCCTGTTCCGTCCAGTTCATCAGCAGGATGTAGGTTGTCATCACACACCTCCCTCCGGCGCCACGGAGCACGGCTGAGGACATCAGCCGGGGCGGACATCCGGTTTTTCGCCCAGAACATGCATCCGACCAGGCAAGTATCCTCCCGACGGAGATGGGCGCCAAGAGCCTTCACCCGGCAACAAAAAGGGCGCCATCGGCGCCCTTTTCGAATGCTGGTCTGTTGCCGGTATCAGCTGTCGAGGAAGCTCCTCAGCTTGCGGCTCCGGCTCGGGTGCTTGAGCTTGCGCAGCGCCTTGGCTTCGATCTGGCGGATACGCTCGCGCGTCACCGAGAACTGCTGGCCGACTTCTTCCAGCGTGTGGTCGGTGTTCATGCCGATGCCGAAGCGCATGCGCAGCACCCGCTCCTCGCGCGGCGTCAGCGAGGCGAGCACCCGCGTGGTGGTCTCGCGCAGATTGGCTTGGATCGCCGCATCGATCGGCAGGATCGCCATCTTGTCCTCGATGAAATCGCCCAGATGCGAATCCTCTTCGTCACCCACAGGGGTTTCGAGCGAGATCGGCTCCTTGGCGATCTTCAAGACCTTGCGCACTTTTTCGAGCGGCATTGCGAGCTTTTCTGCCAGTTCCTCCGGCGTCGGCTCGCGGCCGATTTCATGCAGCATCTGGCGCGACGTGCGCACGATCTTGTTGATCGTTTCGATCATGTGCACCGGGATGCGGATGGTGCGCGCCTGGTCTGCGATCGAACGCGTGATCGCCTGCCGGATCCACCATGTCGCATAGGTCGAGAACTTGTAGCCGCGGCGGTATTCGAATTTGTCGACCGCCTTCATCAAGCCGATATTGCCTTCCTGGATCAGGTCGAGGAACTGCAGGCCGCGATTGGTATACTTCTTGGCGATGGAGATGACGAGGCGCAGATTGGCCTCGACCATTTCCTTCTTGGCGATCGCGGCTTCCCGCTCGCCCTTCTGCACCTGGTTGACGATCTTGCGGAATTCCAGGATCGAGATCGCCGTCTCGGTGGCGAGGTTCTGGATTTCCGAACGCAGATCCTTGATCGCGTCCTTCTCGTTCTTGGTGAATTCCTTCCAGCCGCGCGAGGTCAGGTTGCCGATCGAGCGCGTCCAGTTCGGGTCGAGCTCGGAGCCCTGATATTCCTTGAGGAACTCCTCGCGGCGCACGCCATAGCTTTCGGCCAGGCGCAGCAGCTTGCCTTCGTTCTGCACCAGGCGCTTGTTGATGTCGTAAAGCTGCTCGACCAGCGCCTCGATGCGCGCCGTGTTGAGCGACAGCGACTTCACCGCCTTGATCAGCTGGTCCTTCAGCTCCTTCAGGCGGCGGTCCTGGCTTGGCGACAGCGTGCCGGTCGCGGCCAGACGGTTCTCGACCTGCTGGTCCTGCAGCTTGCGCAGCTTCTTGTAGGTGTCGGCGATGACGTCGAGCGTCTCCATCACCTGCGGGCGCAGTTCCGCTTCCATCGCGGCCAGCGACAGGCTCGCCTCGTCCTCGTCTTCCTCGTCGTCATCGACCAGGCCGCGCGTGTCGGCGCCGACATTGGTGATGTCGTCTTCCTCGTCGCGTCCACGCCTCGGCTTGTCCTCGGCCTTGGGCGCCTCCTCGATGCGCTCGACCACCGGCGCCTGCTTGGCTTCGGGGCCGGCATAGGTGGCTTCGAGGTCGATGATCTCGCGCAGCAGTATCTTGGATTCGTTGAGCTCGTCACGCCAGATGATGATGGCCTGGAAGGTCAGCGGGCTTTCGCAGAGGCCCGCAATCATCGTCTCGCGGCCGGCCTCGATGCGCTTGGCGATCGCGATTTCGCCCTCGCGCGACAGGAGCTCGACCGAGCCCATCTCGCGCAGATACATGCGCACCGGGTCGTCGGTGCGGTCGGTCGGCTCTTTCTTGGTGGTCGTGGCGGCGACGGCGGTGCCGGTCTGCTCGGCCAGCTCGTTGGCGTCTTCCTCGGCGTCGGCATTGCTGTCGGCGGCCTCGGGCTCCTCGCTCTGATCGTCGTCCTCGACCACGTTGATGCCCATGTCGGACAGCATCGCATTGATGTCTTCGATGCGATCCGGATCGGTCTCTTCCGACGGCAGCACCGCGTTCAGTTCGTCGAGAGTCACATAGCCGCGCTTCTTGGCGGCCTTGATCATCTTCTTGACAGCATCATCGGAAAGGTCGAGCAGAGGCCCATCGGTGGCGCCTTCACGTTCGGTCTCGACCTCTTCCTTTTCCTTTGTCGCCATAGTCTTTATCTTCTCCTAGCGGCCGAGCATCGAAGCCGCGTAGCTGCCGCACCGGTCAAACTACATGCGCTGGTGGCGCTTAACCGGGCCGGTAACCGAATCAACTCTTTTGTTTGTTCATATCGTGCCCCCAAAACCGGTTTTCACTTTTGGGCGATATGCATTAAGTCCAGATTAACCCTGATATCTGTGGCAGGCTGACAGCCTGTCCAGTGATCAGCACCTCGCGTCAGTGCATTTCCATCGACGCCGGCGCGGGTTAAAGTTTCGAATCGTCCTGATTCCGTCATTCTGCCAGAAGGTCAAGCGCCTCTCGCATGATTCGCATCAAAAAAGCGAATCAATTACCCGACTTAGAGGCGTCGATTCGACGCGCAGCACGTACAACATTCATTCTTGCGCAGGTTTCGACCTAGACGCGCCCACCCCTGCCTGAGGATACACCGAACCCTTCGATCAGCGCTTCCGTTGCTTGTACATCACGGAATTGCGCCTGAATGTCGATGAGGTGCCGGTAGTTTTCGTCAGTGGGATCGCTGGCGAGCGCTGCTTCCGCCTGTTTCAGCTCCTTATGTAAGGTGCGCGCGCTGCGCTGCAAGTGCAGCGCCTGGTTGAAGGCGTCGCGGGCATCGTCAAGCGCTGCGGTTTCCAGCGCGGGCCATTGCCTGGCCCGTTGGATGAGCGCCACGGCGCGCCCCCAGATATCGCTGCAGCCGGCACGTTCGATGGTGGCGATCACCGCGCTACGGTCATTGGCCATGTCGTGCGCCATCGCATCGAGGATGGCGGCGTGCAGCCGCTGCAGATCGGTGTTGGCGAGATCGAGGAACTCGACATGGGCGAAGTTCTCGTCGATCAGCGCCGGATGGTTGACGAGAGCTACGATGATCGTCGCCTCGCGCACCGACATCATCTCGCCACCGCGCTTGACCATGGCGGAGCGGCCGAGGCTTTCTGTGATCGCGGCGCGCGCGCCTGCCCCGCTGCCTTTGGCGAACTGTCCGCCGGGTGCGGGCGTTTTGCCCTGCCCCGGTTTCCAGTCCTGGCGACCTTGCCGCACTTCGCGCTGGGCGCTGAAGAAGGTCAGCTCCCGCTCGCGCATCCACTGCTGGTAGTGGTAGCGCTGGCTCTCATCGCGGATGCGGCTGGTCAGTTCGCGCAGCGTCTTTGTCAGCCCCGCCCGCCGCTCCGGCGTGTCGAAGACGCCACCGGATGTCTCACGCATCCACAACAAATCAGCGAGAGGCCGCGCTTCCGCCAGCACGGCACGAAACGCGTCCGGCCCTTCTGCCTTGACCAGATCGTCGGGATCCTTGCCCTCCGGCAACAGCGCAAAGCGCACCGACCGCCCGGCCTGCACCGACGGCAGCGCGAGATCCGCGGCCCGCCACGCCGCCTTCAGCCCGGCCTGGTCGCCGTCGAAGCACAGCATCGGCTCAGGCGCCATGCGCCACAGAAGTTCGAGCTGGTTTTCGGTGAGCGCGGTGCCGAGCGGCGCCACGGCATTCTCGAAGCCGGCCTGCGCCAGCGCGATCACGTCCATATAGCCTTCGACGGCAATCACCGTGCCGCCTTTCGCCAGCGCTTTGCGGGCGCGGGCGAAATTGTAGAGCACGTTGCCCTTGTGGAAGAGCTCTGTGTCGGGCGAATTCATGTATTTGGCCAGCGCATCGGGTGCCAGTGCGCGGCCGCCGAAGGCGATGATCTTGCCGCGAGAATCCGGGATCGGGAACATGATGCGATCGCGGAACCAGTCATAGGAGACCGGGATGTCGTCGCCATGACGCACCAGCCCGCAGGCCTCGATGTCGGCCTTGGGCACACCCTTGGCGGCAAGATGTTCCTTCAGCGCATTGCGGCTGTCGGGCGCAAAGCCCAGCCGGAACGATTGCTGCGTCGCCGGCGTCAGCCCGCGATCCCTGAGATAGGCGCGGGCTTTTGCACCCTCCGGTCCTTGCAGCCGCTCCTGGAAGAAGGCAGTCGCCATCTCCATGACGTCGGTCAGACTGGCGCGTTCCTTCTCACGCTGTTCTTCCCGCTCGTCGCGCACCGGCATCGGCACGCCGGCCATGTCGGCGATCTTCTCGACCGCTTCGGGAAAGCTTAATCCGTCGAGCTCGGTCAGGAACTTGAAATGATCGCCCGACACCGAACAGCCGAAACAGTGATAGCGGCCCTTCTTGTCCTCGCAGTGGAAGGAGGGGCTCTTTTCGCCATGGAACGGACAACAGGCCCAATAGTCGCCGCGCGAGGCGTTGGTCTTCTTCCTGTCCCATGCGACGCGCTGGCCGATGACCGATGAAATCGGCACACGGTCGCGTATCTCATCGAGAAAGGCGGGCGGAAAGCGCATGGGGGAACTCGTTTGTCCCTCATATAATCATGCTCGCGGAATCCGACGACCCTTATTGCGGACCATACCCGGTTTCCACAGCCAAAAAGCCCGATTTCTACAGCCAAAAGAAAGGCGGCCGTTTCGGGCCGCCTCCTTTCAAGTCTCTGCATTGCGCCGGCGAGGCCGGGCTTAATGCGCGGCAATGGCGCCGAAGATGATGCCGGACAGGACGCTGACCAGCACATAGTCGTTGCCGACGCGGATCCATTCCTGGCCGCGGCCGGGGCGATGCAGGCCATAGCGGCCATAATCGCGGATCGGCTGGTGCCGCTTCCAGCTGGAATATTTCTGGCCATTGCGCCAATGGCTGCGCTTGACGACCACCGTCTTCTTCACGACGCGCTTCCTGATATCGACATGCTTGCCGGGCCTCTGCCAGTCGACCTGCGTGTAATTCGACTACGGTGCGACCGGTGCGTTCACCGGTGCGGCCTGGCCGGTAAGCGAAGTGGCGGCCAGCATCGAGAAAGCGAGGGCGGAAAGAACAATACGTTTCATAGCGGGGCTCCTTGGTTGTCGATGCCTAGGGAATAGCGCCCGAAGGATGAACCGAAACTGAACACTAGCATTACATTTACGTAATGAAATCCTGTGCTTATTCTGGATATTTGAACATCATCGCAAAGGCGATTGCCGGGAGTCCGGCAAACCGGGACGATCCGCTGCCATCACCAGGGATCCGGCATGCAACCATTTGCGCATCCGTCCATTTTTCGACACGCCCTGTCGCGCCGCGACGGCTCTTGAAATCGACAAGATTTTATTACCCGGCTAAAATATTCCGGATATTGTTCAAGACTGTCATGACCATGATTCGCTGCCCCGTTTTCCTCCCTGCACTGCGCGCCCTCCGCGTCGCGGTCCTTGTCTGCGTGCGGGTTTCGAAATGAGCGGCTCCGTCGTCCTGCTGCATCTGGCGGGCGCGGTGGCGCTGATGCTATTTGCCACCCGCATGGTCAAGACAGGCGTCGAGCGCGCCTATGGCGACGTGCTGCGTCACCGGTTGCGCTCCACCATGCGCAATCCGATCATGGCGGTGCTGGCTGGCTGCGGCCTGTCGATCGCACTGCAGAGCTCAACCGCCGTCACGCTTCTCGTCGGCTCCTTCGCCGGCGCCGGCATCGTCTCGGGCATGTCGGGCCAATTGGCGGTGCGCGGCGCCGAGATCGGCTCGGCGCTGGTGGTCAAGCTCTTGACCTTCGATCTGACGCTGCTGGTGCCGATCTGCCTCGTCGCCGGCACGGTCATGTTCATGGCCACTGAGCGGCGCGACTGGCGCCAGTTCGGCCGCATCCTGGTCGGCATCGGCCTTCTGGTACTGTCGCTGGAGATGATCGGCCAGGCCTCGGAGCCGCTGCGGCAGAGCACGCTGATGCCGCTCATCATCGAATATTTCTCCAGCGACTACGTCACCGCCTATCTGCTCGCCGCGCTCGTTACCTGGCTCTTCCACTCCTCGATCGCCGCCGTGCTTTTGATGGTGACGCTGGCCGGCCGCGGCTTCATCCCGCCCGAACTCGGCGTCGTGCTTGTGCTCGGCGTCAATCTCGGCTCGTCGATCATTGCGCCGCTGCTCACCCGAAGTGCTGAACCTGGCGTGCGCGTCGTGCCGATCGGCAATCTGTTGATGCGCGGCATGGGCTCGCTGGTGATGCTGATCCTGTTCATGACGCTGAAGCCGCCGGTCGCCTTCCTCGGCGCCACCGTGCCCGACCAGATCGTCAACGCCCACATACTGTTCAATGTGCTGATCCTGCTCGCCGGCCTGCCGCTTGCCAGCCTGATCTATCGTGCCTCTGAGAAGATCGTCGCAATGGGCACCAAGCCGGCGCTGGCTACAGAGCTCGATGTGGTCGAACTGTCCGCCCTCAACGACGGCGCGCTCGACGTTCCGAGCCAGGCGCTGGCCAACGCCACCCGCGAGGTGGTGCGCGTCTGCGAGACGGTCGAGATCATGCTCAAGCGCATCATCGAGCTGTATGAAAGCGCCGACGGCGACAAGATCCAGGCGCTGGCCGCCCTTGACGACCGCGTCGACAGGAAGCACGCGGCGATCAAGCTCTATCTGGCCAAATTGACCAGGAACTCGCTCACAGAGGGCGAGGCGCTGCGCTGCCAGGAGCTGATAGGCGCCTGCGTCAAGCTCGAGCAGGTCGGCGACATCATCGTGCGCAACATGCTGGTGCATGTGAAGAAGAAGTTCGAGCGCGGGCTGGAGTTCACGCCCGAGGGCTGGAGCGAGCTGCTCGCCTTTCACACCTCGGTGCTGGCCAATGCCAGGCTTGCTTTCAACGTGCTGGTGTCGCGCGACCCTGAGACCGCCCGCCAGTTGGTGCTGGAAAAGGACCGGCTGCGCGACCGCGAAAAGGAAACCAGCGCCAGCCATTTCGTGCGCCTGCGCGACGGCACCGCCAAGAGCGTCGAGACAAGTTCCATCCACCTCGACACCATCCGCGACCTGAAGCAGATCAACTCGCTGCTCGCGTCGATGGCCTACCCGGTGCTGGAAGAGCGCGGCCTGCTCGGCGGCTCCAGGTTGAAGGCGAGCTGAGCCCGAACAAGCGCCTGCTGCGGCAAAATTAGCCTTTGCGCCTTCAGCCTTCCGTCAGCTAAGCATCGGCCAGGCCACCGGGAGGAAAATCGATGGACACTCATTCGCGCAGCTTCGCCAAGGCGCTTTCTTGGCGCGCCACAGGCACCATCGACACGATGATCATCTCGCTCGTCATCACCGGCAGCATCAAGCTTGCCGCCGCCATCGGCGCCACGGAGGTCGTCACCAAATCTTTGCTGTATTACGTTCATGAGCGGGCGTGGCTGAAAATCCCCTACGGCAGAAAGAACACCGCGTACGCGCAGCGGCTGCCCGGTCGGAATGAACCCTCTCAAGAAAAGCTAAAGCGGCGTCGACAATTTCTGCATTGCCGGCAAGCGCCATCCATGATTTGAGGCCAACTCATCCAAGGATCGCTTCCGCGCCATGCTTCCGCTCATTGCCCTGTTCATTGCCGCCTTCGCTTTCGGCACCACCGAATTCGTCATCGCCGGTGTATTGCCGCAGGTGGCCGACGGCCTCGGCGTCTCGATCCCGACCTCCGGCTATCTCGTCTCCGGCTATGCCGGCGGCATTGCCGTCGGCGGGCCATTGCTGGCGCTCGCCACCAAGGGCATTTCCCGAAAAACCCTGCTGCTTGGCCTAACCGTCGCCTTCACCATCGGCCAGGCAGCCTGCGCGCTGGCGCCCGATTTCACTTCAATGCTGCTTCTGCGCATCGCTGTGGCCATTGCCCATGGCGCCTATTTCGGCGTCGCCATGGTGGTTGCCGTCGGCCTTGTGCCCGAGGACAAGCGCGGCATGGCTGTCGCAGTCATTCTCTCCGGCCTCACCGTCTCCAATGTCATCGGCGTGCCGGCGGGTACCGCGATCGGCAATCTCTGGGGCTGGCGCGCCACCTTCTGGGTGATGTGCGCGCTTGGCGTGGTGGCTTTTGCCGCCATGGCCGCCCTCCTGCCGCGCAAAACGGGCGCATCGAGCCCGCCAGCTAACCTTGGCCATGAGGTGCGCGTGCTGGCGCGCCAGCAGGTCTGGACCTCGCTCATCCTGATGCTGATGCTGATGATCGGCCAGTTCGGCCTGTTCACCTACATCACCCCGACACTGCTTGAGGTGACCCACCTCGATGAGAGCCTGATCCCCTGGGTGCTGCTGCTCAACGGCGTCGGCGCCACGATCGGCGTCTTCCTCGGCGGCAAGCTCTCCGACTGGAAGCTGATGCCGTCGCTGATCACCATGCTTGCCCTGCAGGCAGCGATGCTCGGCGTGATCTATGTAGTCAGCCCCTACCCGCTACCGATGGTCGTTGCGATTTTCCTCTGGGGCGGCCTCAACTTCGCCATCGGCACGCCGATCCAGACCCGTATCCTGGCCTGGACGGCCGACGCCTCCAACCTCGCCTCCTCACTCATCCCGTCCGGCTTCAATGTCGGCATCGCGCTCGCCGCATCGCTGGGCGCTGCCATGCTCAATGCCGGCTATGGCTATCGCAGCCTGCCGGTTGTGGGCGCTGCCGCCATGCTGGTCGCGGTGGTGGTGGCAATTGCGTCCTATGTCTGGGAGGGGCGCAGCCGTGCAGCGCCGCCGCTGCCGGCGGCAGCGGAATAGCGTCAGTCTAAAGATCGATCCGGAACAGCAAGCTCTCGGCGCCGCCATACGCGGCGTCCTTGATGAACGGACCGACCACACGGCCGCCATTGGCCAGCACCACCTTCTGCGAGGCCGGATTGTCGAGGTCGGTGGTGAGCTCGACATAGGGCAAGCCGACCGCCCTCGCCTCATCCAGCATCAGCCGCAGCGCTTCCGTCGCATAGCCGCGTCGCCGCTTCCAGGGCACCACCGCATAACCGATATGGCCGAGCACATGCGACGGCAGCGCCGACGTTCCGGGCTGCCAGCGAAAGCCGATCGAGCCGGCGGCCTCGCCGTCCCAGATCCAGCGCCGGAAGCCGGGCAGGCGCGGCACTGTCGTGCCGTCCGGCAAAGTGATCGGCGGCCCCTTGCCTTCGGGATCGTCGAGGCCGGCGAGAAACCCCGCCGGATCTTCCTCGATCGCCGCAAGCTGCTCGCGCGTTGCCTCTTCAAGCCGCACATTGTCCGGCGACCAGCCACGCTCGAGCGCAGCCTTGTAGGACGGCAGATGTTCAAGCGCGGGTTTGACGATTTCGATCATGACGACAGACGACTTGGTGTCCGGCCCGCCAGCCGGAGGTAGCGACGGACAGCCCTACTGCAGCAGGCCCTACTGCAACAGTCCCTTGACGATGCCGCTCGCCTTGCCGAAATCCATCTGGCCGGCATATTTCTGCTTCAGCACAGCGATCACCTTGCCCATGTCCTTCTGGCTGGTCGCACCGGTCGCGGCGATCGCTTCACGCGCCGCCGCAGTCACCGCCGCCTCGTCCAGCTGCGTCGGCAGGAAGCCGCGGATGATCTCCATCTCGCCGCGCTCCTGCGCGGCCAGTTCCGGCCGCTTGCCATCTTCGAAGGCCTTGGCCGATTCCTCGCGCTGCTTCACCATCTTGGCCAGGATCTGCAGGATTTCCTCATCGCTGGCGGGTTCCTTGGCCGAACCGCGATTGGCAATGTCGCGGTCGTGGATGGCGGCCTGGATCAGCCTGAGCGTCGGCAGCCGGTGCTTGTCCTGCGCCTTCATCGCGCTTTTCAGGGATTCGGCGATTTTTGCGCGCATGATGCTTTCTCCTTCGAACGGCGCGGACAATAACCGCGGCCCATCCGCAAAGCAAACGCGCCAAAGCCCTGATATCGTTCGACGAAACAAATGCTCGCCGTTTTGGCACGGCATCATTGACCGCTCTGGCGCCTTCCCCTATGTACTCGGCCTTGCATAAGACAAAGAATTGATGCGCGCAGGCTCGAGAGATCGGCCGCGCCGTTTGCTGCGCAGATGGCCCGCCATCGAAGCGCGCAGCGTGACAGGAGCGTCGCCATGGCCGAGATGACCCCCGAACTGACCCCGCCTTGGGCAACCGAAAAGCCGACCGCCGTCCTGGTGCTGGCCGACGGCACCGTCATCGAGGGTCGCGGCCTCGGCGCCACCGGTTCCGCCGTTGCCGAAGTCTGCTTCAACACCGCGCTCACCGGCTACCAGGAAATTCTCACCGACCCGTCCTATGCCGGCCAGATCGTCACCTTCACCTTCCCGCATATCGGCAACATCGGCACCAATGACGAGGACATCGAGGACTTGAACCCGGTCGCCCGTGCAGGCGCCGTTGGCGCGGTGTTCAAGGCCGATGTCACCAACCCGTCCAACTACCGCGCCGACACCGGGCTGGACCAGTGGCTCAAGAAGCGCGGCATCGTCTCGCTGTCGGGCATCGACACCCGGGCGCTGACCGCGCTGATCCGCGAAAAGGGCATGCCCAATGCCGTCATTGCGCACGCGCCCGACGGCATCTTCGACATCGACGATTTGAAGCGGCGCGCCGCCGCCTGGTCGGGCCTGATCGGGCTTGACCTCGCCAAGGAAGTCACCTCGGGCCAGTCCTCGGTCTGGCGTGAAACGCCCTGGGTATGGAACGAAGGCTTTGGCGAACAGGCCGAGCCGTCGATGCACGTCGTCGCCATCGACTACGGCGTCAAGCGTAACATCCTTCGCCTGCTTTCCGGCCTCGGCGCCAAGGTTACCGTGGTTCCGGCCGGCACCGGCTCGGAAGAGATCCTGGCCATGCAGCCCGACGGCATCTTCCTCTCCAACGGCCCCGGCGACCCGGAAGCCACCGGCGACTACGCCGTGCCGGTCATCCAGGACCTGCTCAAGACCGACATCCCGGTATTCGGCATCTGCCTCGGCCACCAGATGCTGGCCCTGGCGCTCGGCGGCAAGACCGCCAAGATGCACCAGGGCCATCACGGCGCCAACCACCCGGTCAAGGATCATACCACCGGCAAGGTCGAGATCGTCTCGATGAACCACGGCTTTGCCGTCGATGCCGACTCGTTGCCCGAGGGCGTCGAGGAAACCCATGTCTCGCTGTTCGATGGCTCCAACTGCGGTATTGCGCTCACGGGCCGTCCGGTGTTCTCGGTCCAGCATCACCCCGAGGCCTCGCCCGGTCCGCAGGACTCGCACTATCTGTTCCGTCGTTTCGTCAATCTGATCCGCGAAAAGCGCGGCGAGGAACTGCTGGCCGAACGGGTTTGATTTTACAGGTCTTCGCCTAGCCGTTGCCCAGATCGTGATGCTCCGAATAGCCGGAGTTACAAACGCGGCGCGATTGCCCTTGTCTTGGGTCAATGGAATAAACCGGTCAACCGGTCTGTTTGTGACGGCGCGAAGCGACGAAGGCTTCGAGAGCGCCGACGGCATCCCCTGAGCCCAAGCCCCCCTCATCGCTTCGCTTGCGCGCCGCATTAACGGACGAAGCACACACCTATGGCGGGTTCGAAGTTCGCGCCTGGGTAACCTTATGCCACCGGCCGGCCTTCGCTGGCCTCCAGTATGGCGAACCATTGCTGGCGGTCGAGGTCGATCTCCAGCGCCTTGACCATGGGGGCCAGCCGCTCGGGCTTCATTGTGCCCAGCACCGGCGCCAGCCGCGCCGGATGACGCAGCAGCCAGGCGATCGCGACGGCGGCGAGATCGCCGGCGCCGATCTCGGCAGCCACCGCCGCGATTGCCGCCCTGACCCGCGCCTCGCGCCCTTCCTTGCCGGTGAACAGCAAGCCGCCGCCGAGCGGCGACCAGATCATCGGCGCATAGCCGAGGCGTTGCGCGTGATCGAGGCTGCCATCCACCAGCGCATTGGTTTTCAGCACCGACATCTCGATCTGGTTGGTGGCCAAGGCAAACGGCAGCCGCGAAGCCAGAAGGTCGAACTGCGACGGCGTGAAATTGGAGACCCCGACCGCTCTCACCTCGCCCGACTTGACCAGCCCGGCAAGGGCCGCCGCCGTCTCGTCGGCATCCATCAGCGGATCCGGCCGGTGCAGCAGCAACAGGTCGAGATAGTCGGTGCCGAGATTGGCGAGCGAACGGTCGACCGAGGCCGCAATATGGGCGGCACTGGTGTCGTAATGCTTCAGCCGGTTCTGAGGCCGGTTGGCCGATGCCAGCATGATGTCGCATTTCGAGATCAGCTCGATGCTGTCGCGCTTGCCCTTCCAGCGCGACAAGCCGGCGCCAAAGGCAGCTTCCACCTGGTAATGCCCGTAAATGTCGGCATGGTCGAAGCTGGTCAGGCCGAGATCGACCGCGGTGCCGATCAGCCGCGCGACCTGATCGGCGTCCGGGCGCGCGGCGTTGTCGAGCAGGCGCCAGGCGCCGAACACCAGCCGCGACAGCGACACTCCGTCCTTGGTCAGCTCTATGCGGCTGTCATGGCTCATATCTGGGCTCCATCTTCCGCAGCGCTGTTGGCAACGCTTTTCACCGCCGTCGGCCTCGCAACTTTCGTTACAAAGACAATGACGGCAAGCGTCAGGAAGCACGCGCCAACCAGATAGGGCGCGCCGCCAAACACCACGGGCGCATTAGGCCCGGTGAACCAGGAAAAGATCGCGGTGTACAGCAGCGGCGTGATGATCGAGGTGATCGAGAAGATCGACGTCATCGCGCCCTGCAATTCGCCTTGCGCCGATGGCGGCACCTTGGCGGCGGCGAGGCTTCTCAGCGGCGGATCGGCCAGTGCTTCCAGGCAGCCGACGACGATCACCGCATAGATCATCCAGCCTTGCGAGGCGAAGGCGTAGCCGAAGGCGCTGGCCGCCGTAAATGTCAGGCCGATCACCGCCGTCTTCCACTCGCCAAGTTTGGGGATCACGCGCGGCAGCACCGTCGCCATGACGATCGCCCCACACAGGCCGAAGGCGCCGAGCGAGAAGCCGATCTGCTGCTCGCTCCAGCCATAACGATAATTGGACACGAACGACCACACCGCCGGATACATCATGTGGCCGAGCGTCATCAGGAAGAAGGCGAGCCCGATCCAGCCGATGCCCTGATATTGGCGCATCTGCAGCAGCGTGCCGACCGGGTTGGCGCGTTTCCACTCGAAGCGGCGGCGGTGCTTTTCATCGAGCGTTTCAGGCAGGAAGAACATGGCGATGAGGAAGTTCACGAAGGCAAGCCCGGCGGCAAAGTAAAACGGCACTCGCGGCCCGAACGTGCCGAGCAGCCCGCCCAGCACCGGCCCAATGACGAAGCCGACGCCGAAGGCGATGCCGAGCAGACCGAAATTCTTCGCCCGGTTGTCGTCGTTCGAGATGTCGGCAATGAAGGCCGACGTCGTCGAGTAGCTGGCGCCCGAAATGCCGGCCAGCACGCGGCCGATGAACAGCATCGGATAGGACCAGGCGATGGCGCAGATCAGATTGTCGATCGAGAATGTAAGCACCGAGGCAAGCAGGATCGGCCGCCGCCCGAAGCGGTCGCTCAACCCGCCCATGATCGGCGCAAAGAAGAACTGCATCGCGGCATAGACGAAGAACAGCCAGCCGCCCTCGATTGCCGCTTCGCTGATGCCGACGCCGGAAAGCTCCCTGAGAAAGGCCGGCAACACCGGCATGATCATGCCGAAGCCGATAATGTCGAGCAGCAGCGTGGTGAAGACGAGCGCAAGGCCCCGCCTGGCGGTTTTGGGGTCGATCATGATGGCGTCTGCTCCCTCGGACCGCCCTTGGGCGGGCGCCCGTTATAGGCGAGGCGTCACTTTGGAACAATAGGAGAACGCCTCAGGCGTTCTCCTCCTGACATCTGTTGCCGGTGGTGAATCGGCCCGCCGACGGATGCGCTTTGAACCGCGGTCGGCTGGAACTTGCGAGCGCCTCAAACCGGACCGGTCAGCGTGTTGCAATCCGACAGCTTGCCGCTCTTGTAGCCGCGCGCCAGCCAGGTCTGCCTTTGCTGCGACGTCCCGTGGTTGAAGCTTTCCGGAACGACATAGCCCTGCATCTTCTTCTGCAGCGTATCGTCGCCGATCTGCTTGGCGGCGTTGAGCGCCTCTTCGATGTCGCCCTGTTCCAGAATGCCCTTCTGCGCGGTGAAATGCGCCCAAACGCCGGCGAAGCAGTCGGCCTGCAGCTCGATGCGCACCGACATCTGGTTGGCTTCCGCCTCACCCATCGACTGCCGCATCTGGTTGAACTTGGGCAGGATGCCGGTGAGGTTCTGCACATGGTGACCGACTTCATGGGCGATCACATATGCCTGGGCGAAATCCCCCGAGGCGCCGAACTGCTGGTCGAGCTGCTGGAAGAAGGTGGTGTCGAGGTAGACCTTGTGGTCGCCGGGACAATAGAACGGTCCGGCTGCCGTCGAGGCGGAGCCGCAGGCCGAGCGGATCTGGCCGCTGAACAGCACAAGCTTCGGGTCCTCGTATTTCAGGCCCTGCGACTGGAAGATGCCGGTCCAGGTCTCTTCGGTCTCGGCCAGCACGGTCGCCACGAACTGCTTCATCTCGTCGGAAGCAGGCGTGCCGGCGCCGTCGTCCTGGCCGCCGCTGTTGTCGGTAATCTGGCCACCGCCACCCGGCAGCACGCCGCCGCCGTCGCCGCTGCCCAGGATCTGCGACGGGTCGAAGCCGAAATACCATCCGGCCAGCACCACGAGGACGACCAGCAGGATGCTGCCGCCGCCGCCGGTGCGGCCGCCGATCGGGATGCGGAACTGGCCAGGGCTGCCGCCGCCGAAACCACCACCGCCGCCGCTGTCGCTGCGCTCGTCCTCGACATTGTCACTCTGACGGCGGCCCTTCCAGAGCATGGCAACTCCCCGTATGCAAATTTTCGGCTGGCCTGGCCGATTGTCGTGGCCCAGTCCGACCCAACAGACAATTATCGCAATGGTTGCGCCAAGTCACAGTATTTTTCGTGGCGGC
Organism: Mesorhizobium sp. M0514; assembly: GCF_040321145.1. Lineage (NCBI taxonomy): Bacteria > Pseudomonadati > Pseudomonadota > Alphaproteobacteria > Hyphomicrobiales > Phyllobacteriaceae > Mesorhizobium > Mesorhizobium sp. M0514. Next base: position 115,214 of record NZ_JAMYQZ010000002.1, on the reverse strand, counting down.
GGCATCGCGTTCGCACTCTGGTCGAGGCGGCATGCGCGCTGTAGCATCCGGTTCGAACGGGGTGTCGGGGACTTGCGGACGATCGGTCGATTTCTGCTGCTGGCCGTGGTGCTATGCCTCGGCCCGTCGCCGGCGCGCGCCGTGACGCTCGATTCCAGCGTCGCCGTGACCGACCCCGAGACATTGCAAGCGCTTGAGCGTGGCGGCCTGTCGATCAGCCGCCTGCTCGGCCCGGCGCTGGGTCTCACGCGCGAGGTCGACAATCGCGGCCTGTTTTCGGTGCGCGCGCTGACCCCTGTGCGCAACGCCGTCAAGCAGGAGATCGCCGACGAGCCTGCCAATAGCCCCGATCCTTACGTCGCGGCCATGGCCAAGTCGAAGGACACCAGCCAGAAATTCAACCCGAAATACATCGACGATGACGGCTCGACGCTCGACCTGACCGGCGTCGTCAACCGCATGGACCGCGGCTATCTCGGCCACACCGAATGCGGCGAGATCAGGCTGATCTACCGCTTCCACTATTCGGTGGCGGAGAAGCCCACGAAGGGAAAGACAGCGCAACGCATCTCGTCGCGGCTGCCGCTGACCATGAGTCTGGTCTTCAACGCCAGGCCCGGCGAGGCTCGCCCCCGCGCTTCGAGAGACCGTCCAAGCGCCACCGCCGTTTCCTGTGCCGAAATCGCCAAGCGCTGGCTCGCCGCCGGCCAGAAGAACCTTGCGCCCGAGCAACTGGCAGCCTGGCTGCGCTCCGACGAAGGGCCGCTCTCCAACGCCATGCTGAATTCGTCGCAGATCATGCGGCTTGAGCTGAACATGCAGGTTCTCCGGCTGTCGGCCTCGAGCCGCCGCGACTTCGGTGGCCACGCCGAATATCTCCTCAAGATTTTCAAATGGGACCCAACGACGTCCACCTTCCAGGAATCGAAGATGGAGAACCAGATCGACCGGAAAGTGGTTCTGGCCGACCGGCCGGCCTTCGCCAAATGGCTGCTCACCGACCGCAACATCTACGATCTCGACCGCGGCCGGCTGGTCATCGACGACAAATTCCTGGCGACCAGCGCCGTCTCGGTCGCACCCGGCGGCATGGCCAGATCGCAAAACAACATCGCCTATGGGCTGCTCGATGATGCTGACATCGACAGGGCGTTGCAGGATTATGTCGCCAGGGGCAACACGCTGCGCAGCGTGAAATCGGTGGCCGGGTTCAATCTGCGTCTCAACGAAATGACCTGCACCGGCTGCCACCAGACGCACGGCATTGCCGGCTTCCACTATACAGGCGCCGATCCGGCCAACGAGCCGCGCCGCAACGCCGTCTTCGTCCCCGGCTCGGCGGTGTTCTTCGCCGACCTGCCGCGCCGCCGCGCGATCGTCGAGGACTTCGCCACAGGCGGCCATCCGGATTTCTCCCGCGGCTTCGCCGCCCGTCCGGACGCCAAACTCGCCGAAGCGCTGAAAAGCACCGATCTCTACAATGGCTGGGGCTCGATCTGCTACAGCGGCGAGGATGCCAGCTTCAAGGACTGGAGCTGCGGCGAAAGCCTGCGCTGCGCCGGCGTCCATGAAAGCGACATCCATCCGGGCTTCGGCACCTGCGTCAGCGAGGCGGCCACCGCAGTCGGCGACCCCGTCGAGTTCGGCGAGATCAAGATGTCGAGCTGGGGCAGCGACAAATATTGCCGCCTGTCGCCGGCCACCGCAAAAGCCTGCGCCATCGATCCGGCGCGCGACAAGAAACCGGTAATCAAGCTCGCCGGCTATGGCGCGGCGCGCCAACGCTACGACAACCCCGAGCAGAAGACCGGTGGCTTTCCCGGGGGCATGCTGCGCAAGGCAAGCTGCGACAAGCTTCCCGACGAGGCGACTTGCGGCCGCCTCGCCAAGACCGGTTTCAACGACTGCATCGCGTCGGGCAAGGACCACAAATTCTGCACCAAGGAATTCACCAAGACCGCCGGCCTGCGCGCCTGCGACAAGGCGCATCCCTGCCGCGAGGACTATATCTGCACCGCCGGCTACGACGATCTGGCCGCAGCCAAGCCTGGCAAGGGCTCCTGCATTCCGCCCTATTTCATCTTCCAGTTCCGCGTGGACGGCCATCCGCGCAGCTGGGTGCAGGACACCGAGGAATGAGCGGCAGGTTGCCGCTTGCGAACAGAACTCAGATCTTCTGCTTGGTGCCGGCGCTTTTGCCGTCCGAGCTTTTGGAGCGTTCCTCGAAACGCGCGGCGCCCTTTTTCAGCGCATGGCCGGTTTCGACCTCGGTCTTGCGTTCGTCCTTTGCCGCTGCCTGCCTCAAACCCTCGGCCGCCTGCTTGCCCTTCGCGGTCGGTGCCTGTTCGACGCCCATGTTTTCCTCCTTGGCGCGCAACAATCACGCGCAACGTCAGGAGCAACGAGCCTGACGTGCGGAGGTTCCAGTGGTGCGGCCCCGGCACCCCTCAGCCCGGCGCGATCATCGCCTTGCGAAAGGCTTCCAGCGTCTCGGCGCTGACATGATGCTCGATGCCCTCGGCATCGATGCGCGCCGTCTCGGCGCTGACACCGAGCGAACGCAAAAACGCTTCTACCGTCTGGTGGCGGATGCGGCTCTCTTCCGCCACCTTGCGCCCGGCGTCGGTCAGGAACACACCGCGATAGGGTTTTCTGGAAACGAGCCCGTCGGCGCACAGCCTGGTCAGCATCTTGGCCACCGTCGGCTGGGCGACACCCAGCCGCGCAGCAATATCGACCTGACGCGCCTCATTGCCGTCCTCGATCAGGTCGGCGATCAGCTCGACATAATCCTCGACCAGCGCGCCGCTTCGCGCTGCTGCCGGAACCCTTTCGAATGAATCTCGGCGTCAGGCAGCGGCTCCTCGCGTCCAACCGGTCTGTGCTTCAGCGCCAACACGCGCTCCTTCCTATCTTTTGACAAGAATCGGCTTTGGGCAAAGCAATCGCCCTTTGCCATTCATAGCACGGGCTTAACTGTTCCAGCCGTTTATTTCCATTCCATGGCAGGCGCAACCGGCGTTTGCGATCCCCTGCCGGCCTGCCGGTCGGCGCAACAGGAAGCACATACAATGAAATATAGCCTATTGCATAATGTTGAGCCCTGGCATAGATAGGATGACGTCAACCGATCCACCCAGTGGAAAGCCCTCCATGTCCGAAGCTGACGCTACCTTGGGATCATCCTGGCGATTTGACAGGCCGGAGGACAATCCTCCCAGCCTGCGCGAGGTGAACTCCACGATCGCGGTGCCGCAGTCCGGCGTCTGGTTCCGTCGCCTGTTCGCCTTCATGGGACCGGGCTACATGGTCTCGGTCGGCTATATGGATCCGGGCAACTGGGCCACCGACCTCGCCGGCGGCGCCCAGTTCGGCTACACGCTATTGTTCATCATCATGCTGTCCAACCTGATGGCGATCCTGCTGCAGGCGCTTGCCGCCCGGCTTGGCATCGCCACCGGCCGCGACCTCGCCCAGGCCTGCCGCGCCTATTATCCGCGTCCCGTCAGTTTCGTGCTGTGGATCGCCTGCGAACTCGCCATCATCGCCTGCGACCTCGCCGAGGTGATCGGCACGGCGATCGCGCTGCAGCTTCTGTTCGGCATTCCGCTGATCGGCGGCGCGTTGCTGACGGCGCTCGACGCCTTCATCGTGCTGCTCTTGATGAACAAGGGTTTCCGCTATCTCGAAGCCTTCGTCATCGCGCTTCTGATCATCATCTTCGGCTGTTTCGCCATCCAGATCTTTGCCGCTGCCCCTCCGGTCGGCTCGATCCTGCATTCGATGTTCGTGCCGTCGACGGAGATCGTCACCAATCCGGCGATGCTCTACATCGCCATCGGCATCATCGGCGCCACGGTGATGCCGCACAATCTCTACCTGCACTCCTCGATCGTACAGACACGCGCCTATGAACGGACCGAAAAAGGCAAGCGCGACGCCATTAAATGGGCGACGACGGACTCGACCATCGCGCTCGTCCTGGCGCTGTTCGTCAACGCCTCGATCCTGATCGTCTCGGCGGTGGCCTTCCATGGCACCGGCCATCAGGATGTCGCCGAGATCGGCCAGGCCTTCGAGCTCTTGTCACCGCTGCTTGGCCTCGGCATCGCCTCGATCCTGTTTGCGGTGGCGCTGCTGGCCTCCGGCCTCAACTCGACGGTTACGGCAACGCTTGCCGGCCAGATCGTCATGGAAGGCTTTTTGCGCCTGCGCATTCCGCAATGGGCGCGCCGGCTGCTGACGCGCGGCATCGCCATCGTCCCGGTGGTGGTCGTCACCGCGCTCTATGGCGAAAAGGGCACCGGCCAGTTGCTGGTCTTCAGCCAGGTGGTACTGTCGATGCAGCTGCCCTTCGCAGTCATCCCGCTGGTGCAGTTCGTCTCCGACAAGAAGAAGATGGGCAACCTTGCCATTCCCCGCGGCGTGGCGGTCCTCGCCTGGGTCGTCGCGGCGGTCATCCTGGTGCTCAACTTCAAGCTGCTCTACGACACCGTCTTCGGCGTCGGCTGAGTTTCTTCTTGAACTGCTCTATCTCTTGTTTGACGCAATTCCGGGCGGAAAGCCGCCTCACACTTTTCCTGGAATTGCTCAAGACGGCGACAAACCGGCGGCTTGCGCTATCTTACCGGCCATCATGACAAGTGTCGAAGACGCCAGGAAATTTTACGCGCAGCTGATGGCGGCCAATGCCGGCTCGGCCGATCCGCGCCTCGAAGAGGCGTTCGCCACCGTTCCGCGCGAGGCCTTTCTCGGTCCCGGACCCTGGGCGGTAGTCGCCGGCAGGGCGCTCACCACCGGCAACGGCAAGATCATGACGCCGAGCGCCGATCCTGTTCACATCTATCAGGACGTGCTGGTGGCGCTCGATGCCGACAAGGGCATCAACAATGGCGAACCCTCCTTGCACGCGATGTGGATCGGCAGGATCGCCCCCAGACCGGACGAGGCCGTCACCCATATCGGCGCCGGCACAGGCTACTACACCGCCTTGCTGGCGCGGCTGGTTGCGCCCGGCCCGGTGACCGCCTTCGAAATAGAGGCAGATCTTGCTGCCAGAGCAACAAAGAATCTCGAAACCTACGGCAATGTAAGCGTCGTCCACGGCGATGCCGTCACCGGCGATCTGCCGCCGTCCGACATCATCTATGTCAATGCCGGTGTCGTCGCACCGCCGGCTCCTTGGCTTCGGGCGCTGAAAGCGGGCGGCCGCATGATCTTTCCCTGGCGTCCGTCCCAGGGCGTCGGCCTGGCCGTGATGGTAACCCGCAACGACAAGGGCTTTGCCTGCGACCCCTTCATGCGCTCGTGGTTCATCCCCTGCGTCGGCGCCTCGGCGGCCGGTTCGGCGGCCAAAATCCCCGACCTCCAGAAGGCGGCGCGCAGCCGTTCGATCTGGCTGACGTCAGACAGGGCGCCGGACCGGACCGCCACCGCCATCATCGGCGACGTCTGGTTTTCGTCGCAGGCGCTTGGCGGCGGGCGACGGCGGTAGGTACCCTTGTCGGCCGGCAGCGTTTTTTTGCCAACGCCTGTCGGGCGGCCGCCGGCCTGTCCGTCCTTAGTTTAGATCGAAATCCGGCCCTGACGGCGCGGATCCTGGAAAAGGAAAATCCAATGCGAAAGATCATCGCTTCCACCTTCGTCAGCCTCGACGGCGTCATGCAGGCGCCAGGCGGCCCGGAAGAAGACCCGGTTGGCGGCTTCGAGTTCGGCGGCTGGACGTTCCACTACTTCGACGAGGTGGCGGGGGTGGCCATGGAGGAATTGTTCTCCAAACCCTTCGCCCTGCTGCTCGGCCGCAGAACCTACGACATCTTCGCCGCTTACTGGCCGTATCAGAAAGATGCCATCGGAGATGCCTTCAACCCTGCGACTAAATATGTGGCGACGCATCGGCCGGATTCGCTCACCTGGGAAAATACGCAATGGCTTGGAGAAGATATCGTCGCGGCGTTGCGCCGCCTCAAGAAGGAAGATGGGCCTGACCTGCTCATCCAGGGTTCGAGCGAGCTGATCCAGACTTTGCTCGCCAACGGGCTGATCGACGAGATCCGGTTGATGATCTTCCCGCTGCTGCTGGGCAAGGGCAAGCGGCTGTTCGATGGTGGTGCGATGCCCGCCGCTTTCAAGCTGGTCAAGTCGCAGGCCACTACCACAGGCGTCATCATGGCGACCTACGAACGCGGGGGTGAGGTCAAGGTCGGGTCGTTCGCTACGCAGAAGCCGTCAGAGGCCGAGCTCGAGCGGCGTAAGAACTGGAAGTAACAGGGACAGGCTTGGCACCTTTCCTCTCCCCCGATCGACGGGGGAGAGGAAATGCAAGTTCTGTCAAGCCGCCACAGCCCGCCGTGCCAACCCACCCCGGATATACCGCGCGAACTCCTGCGCTGCCGGCGCCGTGCCGTACTTCGGCAAATGCAGATTGATGGAAAAATTCGGCAGCGGCGGCAGCCCGGCATCAAAAGCCAGGATGTCAAGATCGGCAGGCACGGTGGAGGCCAGCCAGGCGGTGACGGCAAGGTCGGAGCGCACTGTCGCGGTCGTCGCGTCGATGTTGCCGTTCTCGAACACGGTGCGCCATTCCAGCCCGTGCTCGTTCAGCGCCGACAGCACCACCGGTCGGAAGGCGCAGGTGTCGGCGACGATCGACACCGGCAGCGGCCGCTTGGCACGGGCGACTCCGCCCTTGGCCCCGACCCAGACCAGCCGGTCAATGGCCAGGCATTCGCCGGCGGACGGGCCGACCCGTTCCTCGATGACGGCAAGATCGATAGTGCCGGCCGTAAGAGCCGCGGCAAGGTCCGGCGAAGCGGCGCAGAGTAGGGATATCTCGACCTGCGGATAGGTCTCGGCATAGGCCTTCAGCACCGGCGCCAGCAAGGTGCCGACAAGGTCATAGGGAACACCGAGCCGTACCTGGCCGGCGACCTCGGTGCCCGCCATCTCGGCCCAGATCTCGTCATTGAGGCCAAGCAACCGTTTGCCCTTGCCGAACAGCCGCTCGCCGGGCCGCGTCAGCCGCAAGCCACGCCGGTCGCGCTCGAACAGGCTGCAGCCCAGCGCCTCCTCCAGCCTTTTGATCTGCTGGCTGACGGCGCCTTGCGTCAGATGCAGCGCGTTCGCCGCCGCCGTCATGCTGGCCTTGTCGGCGACAGTGACGAAGGTGCGGATCAGCGCTGTGTCGAGGTTGCGGATCATGGTTGGCATTATATCTGCTAATGCCAACCATCGCAAACATTGCATTTACTGAAGTATGCAGAAGTCTACCGTAGGGCCTTCGATGGAGGACGCCTCATGTTGCAGCCCATCTTTCCGCTCATCCTGTTTGCCTTCGTGGCCACCGTCACGCCGGGCATCGCCACCACCCTGTCGACTGCTTCAGGTGCGCAGTTCGGCTTTCGCCGTTCCGTTCCCCTATTGATCGGCAGCGCTGCCGGCCTCGCCACCGTGACCGCTGCTGCCGCCGCCGGGCTCGCCGGTCTGCTGCTGGCTATGCCTTCGCTGCAACTGGCGATGAAAATCATCGGCTCGCTCTATCTCATCTGGCTGGCAATCAAGATCGGCCGCGCCGGGCCGCCTAATCTCGATGTGGCGATGGCAAAACCCAACAGCTTCTTCGGCGGCGCCGGCATTCAATGGATGAACCCGAAGGGCTGGGCGATGGGACTGGGGGCGGCGGCCTCGTTCGCAGCCCTTGCCGACGGGCCGGGACAACTCGCGCTGCTGCTCGGCTCGACCTTCGGCCTCACTGCAGCCGTCTCGCTGTCGATCTGGTGCGTGGCGGGCATGGTGCTGGCACGGCTGCTCGAGACCGAATGGCAATGGCGCGCGCTCAACATCGTGCTGGCGCTGGTGCTGGCTGCATCGATCATACCGATGTGGCGGGGAGCGTAAACGCAGAGGTCGGCGCCAGTACCCCCACCCGGACCTGCGGTCCGACCTCCCCACAAGGGGGAGGTAGGGGAGCGCGCACTTTACCCTCCCCCTTGTGGGGAGGGTCGCGAACGAAGTGAGCGGGGTGGGGTCCTGGTTCGCGAACCAGCTACTCTCAAGCCGCGTAGCGGGCAGCCGGCTTGTCGGCGTGCAGGCTGCCATAGAAGACTTGCCTTGCGCCGAGGAAGGTGTCGAGCTTAGCTGCGTCGGCCAGCGCCGGCACGGTGACGGCTTCGCCCCTGGATAGGCCCACAAGCGCGGCATCGACCATATCGTCGGCGGTCATGATGATCTCCTTCGGCAGATTGTCGATATCACCGCCGGCAAGCTCCCAGAAATCGGTGCGGGTCGCGCCCGGCAGCACCGCCTGCACCTTCACATTGGTGCCGGCGACTTCGCGGTGCAGGGCCTCGGTGAAGTTGACGACATAGGCCTTGGTGCCGCTGTAGATGCCGCCGAACGAGGTATCATAGGCGAGCACAGAGGCGATGTTGACGATGGCGCCGCGGTTGCGCGCAAGAAGCCCCGGCAGAACGGCGCGGGTCAGGCGGGTCAAGGCGATGACGTTGACCTTGATCATGCGCTCGGCCTCGTCGGCGTCGGCCGTTGCCACCACGGCCTGGCCACCAATGCCGGCATTGTTGACCAGCAGCGTGACGCTATCGTCGGCTGCGATCGCTTGCTCGACGCCGCGCACATCATTGTCGTCGGCGAGGTCGGCGGCAATCACGCTGACCTTGCGCTTGTAAGCATATCGCAGCTTTTCAGCCAGTTCCTCCAGCCGGTCGGCGCGCCGCGCTACCAGCACCAGATCGTAGCCTTGCCCGGCCAGCCGGTCGGCATAGACCGCGCCGATGCCGGCAGATGCGCCGGTGACGACTGCGGTACCCTTGTTGTCCTGTCCACTCATTGTCCTGTTCCTTTTTTCTGCCCGGCGAGACAGGTCGATGAACCCTCGTCCCGCCCTGATCTCCAGTTAGTGGCATATACCACTTTTCGGGAAGTAGGCATATACCACCATCTTGTCAACGGAGGCGGCAGAAACTATTTCTGCGGCAGGCCGGCAGCGGTTTTGCCGGCAAGGAGTCGTGATGAGCAAGACCGCGCTGCCGGGATTTAGCCTTTGCAACAACGCCACGCTGCGGCGGGCCGCGCGCAAGCTCGGCCGCTTCTATGACGATGTAATCTCGCCTTCGGGTCTGAAGGGCACGCAGTACGGCCTGCTCTACCAGATCCATGTCAGCAACGAGCCGGCGATGGGCACGATTGCAGAAGAGATGGTCATGGACCTGTCGGCCCTCGGCCATACGCTGAAGCCGCTGATCCGCGACGGCTATGTCGACACCTTCGCTGACAAAGACGATCGCCGCGTCAAGCGGGTGCGGCTGACGCCGCAAGGCCAGACCAAGCTCGAGGAGACGACGCAATTGTGGAGCACTGCTCAGCAGCGCTTCGAGGCGCTGTTCGGCCCGCAACGAGCGGCAGATCTGCGCGCTATGCTGGATGAAGTCGCGGCGCTGGAATACGACGTGCCGGCGGCCGCCCCTTCAAGCTGAAAGAGCGGCCGCCGGTCCTTTGCAAAGATCTATTCGGCCGGCATGGCGACCGGCCGGGCCGCCCAGCGGCCGGCCAGCACCACCCCAAGCCCGATCAGCGGGAAGATGGCGGCGACCAGGCCGAGATCGGCCGGCACGCCGTAGCGCAGCACGGCGCCGCCGACCACAGCACCCAGCGCCACGCCGAGATAGAGCGCCGAAGCGTTGAGCGACAGCACGATCGGGGCGGCGTCGGGCGCCAGCTTGATGATGCGGCTGGCCTGCGCCGGCGGAAATGCCCAGCCAACCATGCCCCACGGCACCATCATGGCCATCAATGCCGGCCCGGCGAGATGCTGCGGCAGGAAGGTCGGGATGACCGAGAGCATCACCAGCATGACGGCGCTCAGCGCCAGCGACCAGCCGACGGTGCGCGTCGCACCAAAACGGTCGGCCGCCTGGCCGCCGGCCATGTTGCCGATGACGGCGCCGACACCGAAGGCGAGCAGCATGCCGGGCAGCGCAATCGGGCTGAGGCCGCCGCTCTGGATGGCCAGCGGCGCGATATAGGAAAACACCGAGAAGGCGCCGATCAGGGCAAGAGCGGTGGTCAGCAGGATCGGCATGACGCCGGGGCGCAGCGCCGCAGCCAGCCGCCGCCTGAGCGGCAGCTTGGTACCGACAATGCCGCGCGGCAGCCGGTACCACAGGATGGCGCCGACCAGCGCGCCGAGCCCGGCAATGGCAAAGAAGGTCCCGCGCCAGCCGGCTATCGTGGCAACCAGCGCGCCGAGCGGTGCACCGAGCGCAACCGCCACCGTGGTTCCGCCGACGACGACGGCAATGGCCCGCGCCCGGTGGTGGTCATCGACCAGCGCCACCGCCGTGCCTTGAGCGGTCGCGGCAAACAAGCCTGACGACAGCGCCATGATGATGCGGGCAATGAGCAGCAGTTCGAAGGACGAGCTCAGCGCCGCCACCACATTGCCGATGACGAAGAACGCCAGCGTCCACAAGATGACGCGGCGCCGGTCCCATTCGCCGGTCAGCGTTGCCAGGATCGGCGTGCCGATGGCGTAAGCCAGCGCGAAGGCGGTGATCAGCGTGCCGGCGAGCGGAATGGAAATGCGGGCGTCGGTGGCGATGTCAGGCAGCAGGCTGGAGATGACGAAGCCTTCGGTCGAGATCGTGAACGATCCGAGCGCAAGCCAAAAGAGGCGCTTGTCCATAGGGCGTGTCCTTAGTTCAAAACTTATTGAACAATTGGACATAACAGGACATGATGTCAATGAAGCCAGGTGAAAATAGCTGAAGCCTGCTGACATCCCTGTGTCAGGACAGCCGTTGGGCCAATCGCGAAACGGACTGTGCATGCCCGCGAAAGATCGACGCGTTGAAATCGCCACCGACTGTGCTTAGTTTCGGGCCATGACTTTGCCGCACCCCAATACAGACCAGATCAGCCTGCCGGTTGTGCTCGGCGTCCTTGGCGACCCGACCCGGCTCGCCATCGTGCGCTATCTCGCCAGCAAGGAAGGCGTGCCGCTGAACTGCAGCCGGTTCCTCGACCTCGGCTCCAAGACCAATCTCAGCTATCACCTGGCCAAACTGCGCGAGGCCGGCGTCACCCGCGCCGAAGTGGCCGGCACCAACCGGATGATCACGCTGCGCCGCGCCGACCTCGACGCCCGCTTCCCCGGCCTGCTCGACAGCGTGATTGCGGCGGCCGGAGATGACCCGGCTCTACCCATCGTCGGCGGCCACGACATCGAAATGCCGGCGTAGCTGGTGCCGAAGTCAGGCCGCTCCTAGCGCTGCCAAAAACCGATATGCGGGGCGAGGAGTTCCTCGTCCATCTCGGGGAAAGGGCCGTGGACCTCGACCGGCTTCTGCCCGGAGCCGAGGACTGTGCGCGACGAGAGGTTCATCGTCGGGTTCTCTGCGTGATTGCCGGTCAGCGCGAGAAGCTTGGTTTCCTCGAAGCCGTAGACCAGCCGGCCGATATTGGCCCAGTACAGCGTTCCCGTGCACATCGCACAGGGCTCGCCGGTTGTGACCAGCGTGCAAGACCAGAGGAAATCCGGCGGATAGGTGTCGGCGGCACGCCGGGAGAGCTCGGTTTCGGCGTGGCGCACGGTGTTGATGTTGCCTTGCCGCATCAGGATGCGATCGTCGGGGCCGACGAGCACGCAGCCGAAAGGATGGTGCCCGTGCGCGGCAGTCTCGCGCGCGACGTCATTGGCGGCGCGAAGGTGGGCAACCATCTGGTCGCGGGTCATCGCCTGTCCTCCCCCGGATGAACTCTGGAGCGGCGTGGACGCTAGCAGATGGAGTGCTTCCGCGATAGGCGGGGCTCCCGGCTGTCTCGAACGATCTCAAGGGCTTGATAATGAAGGCAGGGGCTTGATAACGAAGACGGGCCGCAAGCCTCAACGGGCTGCACCAAGGAGCCCGCCGCATGCGCATTGCCGTTCTCGCCGACATCCATGGCAATGTGCTGGCGCTGGATGCCGTGCTCGCCGATCTAGCGCGGCGCGGCGGCGCCGATCTCACCGTCAACCTTGGCGACTGTGTCTCCGGCCCGCTCTGGCCGCGCGAGACGTTCGAGCGGCTCGAAGCGCTCGACCTGCCGACGGTGCGCGGCAACCATGACCGCCGCGTCGCGGTCGATCCGGCCGACGATATGATGTGGGCTTCAGACCGCTATGCGCAGGAACGGCTGACATCAGCGCAGCGCGAAGCCCTGCTCGCCCTGCCCTTCACGCTGGAGATTGTTCCCGGCGTGGTCGCTTTCCATGCGCGGCCCGACCATGACGAGAAATACCTGCTCGACGCGATCGTCGATGGCCAACTGGTGCGCGCGCCGCTTGCCGCTATTCAGCGGCGGTTGCAGGCGCTGGACGCGGCCTGCCGCATCGTGCTGTGCGGCCACAGCCACCGCGCGGAACTGGTCCGTATCCCCGGCGGCCCCTTGCTCTTCAATCCCGGCAGCGTCGGCGCCCCCGCCTATGAAGATGACACGCCCCCGGCGCATGTTTCGGAGCAAGGCAGCCCGCATGCGCGCTACGGCATCCTCACCTTGGATGGCGATGGTCCAGACCGTTTTGAGACCATCGCCGTCGACTACGACCACGAAGCGGCGGCGAGACAGGCCGCACAGGCGGGCCGACCGGAATGGGCGCATGCGCTGAGGACCGGCTTCATGCCCAAACCCTCTTGGCAAGGCTCCGCTTGACCGCACGGCTGCGCCCTGCTTCCGCCTCGCGGCACCAAACATCGGACGCATTTTCAGACTTACATGGCCGCGTATCGTCCCTTATAAAACCGCCTTGGCATACGGCAGGACTGCTGCCGCAAGGGTAATCGGCGCACGGCCAAATGATGAGGCGCACAATCCGAACCATTTTGCATCGAGTGACTGGCGCTCCGCTCCTGCGGGCAGCCCGGTTGTTGGCGGGTCCGTTGGTGGTGGGCCCGTTGTTGGTGAGCTTGCCGGCCAATGCCGAGGACGCGCCTGCCGACATCGTTTCCATAGTGACCGAGCTCGGCCCAGGCGATCTCCTCAACATCCGCGCCACGCCGTCGCCGGTCGGCAGAACCCAAGCGCGTCTGCCGATCGGCTCGAGCGTCAGGAATTTCGGCTGCAACGAAGTGGACGGCCACCGCTGGTGCAAGGTCGAGGAGATTGACAATCCACTGGTCAAAGGCTGGGCGCCCGCGCGCTATCTTATCCCCGACAATCCGACCGTGGTCGAAGTTGAGGCCGCGCCGCCCCAGGTGACCGCCAGCGCTGAAGCCGGCGGCCCGACGCTCGCGCCCGACATGCCGACGCAGCCGGCCGACGTGGCCGCAGCGCCCCGGACGACTGCACCTGCCGCCTCTGCCGCTCCGGCTGCACCCACTCAGGCTCCACCCACCCCGGCTGCACCCGCGCCGGCTCCACTCGACCTGACGGAGCGCCTTGGCGGCACGAATCCGGGCGCGCCGAAGTCCGCCGCCGAGATCGGCAGGACCGCCATGCAGGATGCTTACGGCCTTGCCTTCGCAGCGAATGAAAGTCCGCCGACGGATGAAATCCCTGCGACGGAGGCTCCGGCAACGGAGGCCACAGGGACGCCGGAACTCGCCGCCGCCGCGTCTGCGGGAGCAGCGCCGGATACAGCGTCCGCGCCGGGGGTACTATCCCCGACGCCACGGCCAGACCAGGCCAAAGCTGCGACCGCTACGCAAACCGTTGCACGGCTGGAACCCCCGCCCGCCCTCGGCGCCACCGCCGAGATCCCCTGCGCCCGCTATGTCGGACAACCGATGACCCGCTGCGCCGTCAACATCGTCCACAATGGCGCCGACAAGGCAGACATCACCGTGACCTGGCCCGACGGCGGCACCCGCGTCATCTCCTTCTCTGCCGGCATGCCGGCCAACTCGGATTTGGGCAAGGACTTCCGCTTCACAAGGGAAGGCAGCCTCAACATGATCCGCGTCGGGGTATCCGAGCGGTTTGAGATTACGGATCAGCTCGCGCTGGGGGATTAGGTGTCAGGCAGTAGGGAATGGGCAATAGGCGCCTTAACCTCGCTCCTGCCTAATCCCCACTGCCTGATCCCTACTGCCTAATCCCTACTGCCTAGCCTCATTTTCGGGGTTACATCTCCCAAAACTCTTCCCTATAAGGCCCTCCTAGCCTGATACCAGAATCGCAAGCACAACCGGCCGGGTCTTCCCGTCCCGGTTTTTCGTGCAAGCCGCTCGCCGAACGGAACTCACAACGATGCCAAGACGCACCGACATCAAGTCGATCCTGATCATCGGGGCCGGCCCCATCGTCATCGGCCAGGCCTGTGAGTTCGATTATTCCGGCACACAGGCCTGCAAGGCGCTGAAGGAAGAGGGCTTTCGCGTCATCCTGGTCAATTCCAACCCGGCCACCATAATGACCGACCCGGAACTGGCCGACGCCACCTATATCGAGCCGATCACGCCTGAAGTCGTCGCCAAGATCATCGCCAAGGAGCGGCCCGACGCGCTGCTGCCGACCATGGGCGGCCAGACCGCGCTCAATACCGCTCTGTCGCTGCGCCGCATGGGCGTGCTCGAGCGCTACAATGTCGAGATGATCGGCGCCGACGCCACGGCGATCGACAAGGCTGAGGACCGGGCGCTGTTTCGCGAGGCGATGAAGAAGATCGGCCTGGAAACGCCGAAGTCGATGCTGGCCAATGCCACCGACGTCAAGAACGCCGACCGCAAGACCCATGAGGCCGAGCGCGCCGCCGTCAAGGCCGAGGCGCCTGCCGACCTCGATGCCGCGCTCGACGCGCTGGAAACCCGCTGGAACCTCGGCGAAGGCGACCGCAAGCAGCGCTACATCAGCCATGGCATGGCGATTGCCGCCCAGGCGCTCGACCATGTCGGCCTGCCCGCCATCATCCGCCCGTCCTTCACCATGGGCGGCACCGGCGGCGGCATCGCCTACAACCGCGCCGAATTCTACGACATCGTCCAGTCCGGGCTCGACGCCTCGCCGACCACCGAAGTGCTGATCGAGGAAAGCGTGCTCGGCTGGAAGGAGTATGAGATGGAGGTCGTCCGCGACAAGGCGGACAATTGCATCATCGTCTGCTCGATCGAGAACATCGACCCGATGGGCGTACACACCGGTGACTCGATCACCGTTGCCCCCGCGCTGACCTTGACCGACAAGGAATACCAGATGATGCGCAACGCCTCGATCGCGGTGCTGCGCGAGATCGGCGTCGAGACCGGCGGCTCCAACGTGCAGTTCGCCGTCAACCCGGCCGATGGTCGGCTGGTCGTCATCGAGATGAACCCGCGCGTCTCGCGCAGTTCCGCTTTGGCTTCGAAGGCGACCGGCTTCCCGATCGCCAAGATCGCGGCCAAGCTCGCCGTCGGCTACACGCTGGACGAGCTGGAGAACGACATCACCGGCGGCGCCACGCCCGCCTCCTTCGAGCCAAGCATCGATTACGTCGTCACAAAAATCCCGCGCTTTGCCTTCGAGAAATTCCCCGGCGCGGAGCCGGTGCTGACCACCGCCATGAAGTCGGTCGGTGAAGTCATGGCCATCGGCCGCACGTTCCAGGAGTCCTTGCAAAAGGCGCTGCGTGGGCTGGAAACCGGCCTGACTGGTCTCGACGAAATCGAGATCCCCGGCCTCGGCCACGGCGCCGTAGCTGCCAACCACGCCGACGACCGCAACGCCATTCGCGCCGCACTCGGCACGCCGACGCCCGACCGGCTGCGCATGGTGGCGCAGGCGATCCGCATGGGCACCTCGCTGGAAGACGTGCACGCAATGTGCAAGATCGACCCGTGGTTCCTCGAACAGATCGCCGGCATCGTATCCATGGAAGCCCGCATCCGCGAGCACGGCATCCCGCAGGACGCCGTCAATCTGCGCATGCTGAAGGCGATGGGCTTCTCCGATGCCCGCCTCGCCTCGCTGACGAAGAACGACGCCGAAGTGATTGCGAAGATTCGTGAAAAGCTCGACGTTCATCCGGTTTATAAGCGCATCGACACGTGCGCCGCCGAGTTCGCCTCGCCCACCGCCTACATGTACTCGACCTATGAAGTGCCCTTCGCCGGCGCGCTGGCCAATGAAGCGCAAGTGTCGTCGCGAAAAAAAGTCGTCATCCTCGGAGGCGGTCCGAACCGCATCGGGCAGGGCATCGAGTTCGACTATTGCTGCTGCCATGCCGCCTTCGCCCTGCGCGACGCCGGCTATGAAGCGATCATGATCAACTGCAACCCGGAGACGGTTTCGACCGACTACGACACCTCCGACCGGCTGTACTTCGAACCGCTGACGGCGGAGGACGTGCTGGAGATCCTGCGCGCCGAACAGGCCTCGGGCGAACTGGTCGGCGTCATCGTCCAGTTCGGCGGCCAGACGCCGCTGAAGCTGGCCGACGCGCTGGAGAAGGCCGGCATCCCGATCCTCGGCACGTCACCCGACATGATCGATCTCGCCGAAGACCGCGACCGCTTCCAGAAGCTGCTGCACAAGCTCAACCTCAGCCAGCCGAAGAACGGCATCGCCTATTCTGTCGAGCAGGCCCGCCTTGTGGCCGGCGAACTCGGCTTCCCGCTGGTGGTGCGCCCCTCCTATGTGCTCGGCGGCCGCGCCATGCAGATCATCCATGACGAGGGCATGCTGCAGAGCTACCTGCTCGACACCGTGCCCGGCCTGGTGCCGGAGGACATCAAGCAGAAATACCCCAACGACAAGACCGGCCAGATCAACACGCTGCTGGGCAAGAACCCGCTGCTGTTCGACACCTATCTCTCGGGCGCTATCGAGGTCGATGTCGATTGCCTGTGCGACGGCAAGTCGACCTTCGTCTCCGGCATTCTCGAGCACATCGAGGAGGCAGGCATTCATTCGGGCGACAGCGCCTGTTCGCTGCCGGTGCACTCGTTGCCCTCGGAGCTTGTCGACGAATTGGAGCGCCAGACAGCGGCGCTCGCCCGCGCGCTCAATGTCGGCGGGCTGATGAACGTGCAGTATGCGATCAAGGACGGCACGGTCTATGTGCTGGAGGTCAACCCGCGGGCATCGCGCACCGTGCCCTTCGTCGCCAAGACCATCGGCCGGCCGATCGCCAAGATCGCCGCCCGCATCATGGCCGGCGAAAAGCTGGAAGACGCCTTCGCCCATTACGGCGCGATGCCCGACCCGAGAAACCCCGGCCACATCGCGGTCAAGGAAGCCGTCTTCCCCTTCGCCCGCTTCCCCGGCGTCGACATATTGCTCGGCCCGGAAATGCGCTCGACCGGCGAGGTCATGGGCCTCGACCGCGACTTTGCGCTGGCCTTCGCCAAGAGCCAGCTCGGCGCCGGCGTCGACCTGCCGCGCTCCGGCACACTGTTCGTCTCGGTGCGCGACGAAGACAAGAAAGGCATATTGCCGGCGGTGAAGCGCCTCGCCGGCCTCGGCTTCAAGGTGCTGGCGACCTCGGGCACGCAGCGCTTCCTCGCCGAAAACGGCGTCGACGCGCAGAAGATCAACAAGGTGCTGGAAGGCCGCCCCCACATCGAAGACGCCATCCGCAACCGCCAGGTCCAGATCGTCTTCAACACCACGGACGGCCAGAAGGCGGTGTCGGATTCGAAATCGCTGCGCCGCGCCACGCTGATGCAGAAGGTGCCGTATTACACGACGCTGTCGGGTGCTGCGGCGGTGGCCGAGGCGATTGCGGCGCTGAAGGCGGGGAGCCTGGAGGTCAGGCCGCTGCAGGAGTATTTTGCTTAGGTGATTGGCTGATCTCCCTCCTTGTGGGGGAGATGGCCGGCAGGCCAGAGGGGGGCGCTGTCCCGCAAACGCTCCCACCAACGAAGCGCCGTGCCCCTCTACCACGCATAGCCGCCCCGTTCGAAAATGATGCCTGCGCTGGCAGGTCATAATAAGTTACACTAGGAATTTGTAGGATGGTTTTCTCTCCTTTCGAAGAGGGACCCACTGCGTATTGAATTCTCTGAAACAATACGGCATCCTAAATTAGGGTAGAGGGAACTTGTCTTAGATGCCATTTCAATCCGCAAGTTGCATAGGCGCGCTAAGCGCGAGCTGAATCAGCATGAAATGTCTGTTTGATTCGAGAAAAGCGGGATTATCAATATGATTTTTACTGACGAAAATATTGAGAAGATTTTTGGAGCTGAAGATGCCGAGAATGAGGAAAGGGGTCGCCTTAAGGAATACTTCTTTCGAAACAAAGCTTTTGAAAGCTTAAAAGCCAACCTCTCTTTGCGTGTTTTGGTGGGTCACAAAGGTGTGGGCAAAAGCGCTCTTTTAAAGATGGCGGGCATTGAAGACGACGAAGCCAAGATCGTCGCAATTTTTGTGAAACCAAATGACGTTAGAGGCATCTGGGATACCCAAGAGGCGAATCTAAACGAGCTAATTGAGAAATGGAGAACGGGCCTACTGCGCATAATTCAATCAAAGGTTATAGAAAGATTGGGGGTGAAGGAGGACGGTAGCTCCGGTACGATATTTTCCAAAAGCATAACCGGTTTACTTGAAGCAGTTAGTTCAGTTATAAGAGATAAAGGCGGCTCTATTGCTGACGCTACTGTCAACGCTCTAATTTCCTCTTACATTTCTACAGGAACAATCAAGGTATACATGGATGATTTGGACCGAGGCTGGGAAGCCAGGCCGAGCGACATAAGAAATTTGTCGGCAATGCTGAACTCCATAAGAGATCTTTGCGGAGATCAGAAGAAAGTTCAGTTTAAAATAGCGCTTAGAACCGACGTGTATAGACTTCTACGAACTTCCGATGAATCGACAGATAAGATTGAACGAAATATCGTTCCTCTAAAATGGGACAATCATGAAATTTTGATTCTAATGGCGAAGCGTGTTGCTACCTATTTGGGAACCAAAATCCCTGAAAATATGGGGAGCATGAACCAAGTCGATATATCTAGATTTCTTTACCCAATCATCGACGAACGGTTTCATCATGTAGGAAAATGGGAGAATGCTCCGATACATCGTGTTCTTCTATCTCTAACTAGACGGCGTCCTCGCGATCTTGTCAAAATATTCTATGGCGGAGCCAAAGAATCGCACAGAAATGGCACAGCAAAGATAACAACACAGGATCTACGCAATACTTTTCAAAATTATTCAAATGAACGACTTCAGGACATAATAAACGAGTTTAAATTCGAATTTACTGGACTAAAAGACCTGCTATATGGAATGAGGCCGAATAAGAAGGAGAGGCTTGCATCTTCTGGGTTTCAATTTTCCCGCGACGAGCTTTCGGTAAAAATCGGATAGCTTATGAACCAGAATAATTTTGCGATAAGTGGAAAACCTTACTTCTCAGCGATCGACGTGATTGAATTTATGTACAAAATTGACTTCATTACCGCGCGCCGCGATGAAACCCTTGGGAAGAAAATAGTTCGGCTTCATTTTGACGACAGCCCGCACATTATAAGCTCTTCCGGTGATTTCGGATTTCATTGGGAGATTCATCCGGCTTATCGATGGGCACTCACTCCCGGTGATGTACCATTTGTAATTTCGTCAACTGACCTAGAGACCGTCGAATAGCTACCTTTGGCTTTAGTCTAGGTTGCCCTTCACGCCACCGCCACACACTCGATCTCGATATCGAACTCCATCGGCCATGACGCCACCGGCACGAAACTCCGCGCCGGAGGGTTCACGCTGAAATACCTGGAATAGACCCGGTTAATGGCGTTGTAGAAACCGGAATTGACGGCGTAGATGCGCACCATCACCACGTTTTCCAGCGAGGTGCCGGCCGCTTCCAGGCAGTGCTTCAACGCCTTCAGCGACGCCTCGGTCTGCGTTTCGATGTCGCCGCGTACCATCTCGCCGGTCACCATGTCCACCGGCGGTGTCGCCGAGATGAACACGAAGCCATTGGCCCTCACCGCCGTCGAGCACGGCAGCCCGAGCGCCCGCACCTTGGCCGACATGACGGGCACTTCGATGACTTCTTTTTTCATGGTGATCTTCCCCTTGTTTGCCAAGCTGGCGCCAAGGCCCCCTCACCCAGCCTCCGCTTCGCTCGGCTGACCTCTCCCCGAGGGGAGAGGAGCCGGTCAGCGCCAGCGCTTCCCTCTTCTCCCCAGTGGGGAGAAGGTGGCCGCGAAGCGGTCGGATGAGGGGGCCTGCGCCACCGTTGATTGTGAGGAGCTTATCCCCCCGCCCAGCGAACACCAGCGCCGGACCATGGTCCAGCCGTCACCCCTGCCCCGGATAGGGCATGCCGTCCTTGTGCAGGAACCTGCCATCGGAACTCGGGCTCATCATGTCGATGTCCGAGCAAGTGATGAGATCATCCGGATTGCGCGAGCCGACCTCAAGATAGCGCGCCGTTGTGGACGAGCGGTTGATCATGTGGTGGCCGTTGCCGCTGTTCTTGGCAAAGGTCGCGCAGTCGCCGGCCTTGAGCAGCGTCTCGCCGCCATCCTCCACCAGCACCAGTTCGCCTTCCAGCACATAGACGAGCTCGTCCTCATGGCTGTGCCAGTGGCGCTGGCTGGACCAGCCGCCTGATGGCAATGCCATCAGGTTGACGCCGAAATCGGTGAGGCCGCCGGCATCGCCGAGGCGCTTGCGCGTACGCTCGGCGCAAGGGGCGTCGAAGGGTGCGGGGTAGCCGGAGCCCTTGCGGACAGGCACGGTGGACAGGTCGATCTTGGGCATGGAAGCTCCATTGAATTGGTGGCGGCAGTGTATGTCACTGCCGCCGCAGCCACAGAGCCACTTTGCCGCAATGCCTTGCCAACGGCAGGCATCGGCCGTCGCACTCTACGGCGCCCCCCTCTGTCCTGCCGGACATCTCCCCCACAAGGAGGGAGATTGGCTGTCGCCTCAGCCTTCGCCAATTTTCACCGTCGCTAGAAAAGCACGGCGCCGACGCTGCTGATCTCCCCACTCGTGGGGGAGATGTCCGGCAGGACAGAGGGGGGCGCCGTAGAATGCTATTGCTGGCCAGTCACCAACCCTCAACCCTGATGCGCGGCCGCGAGTTCCTTCACGTGCTTCTCGTGCATCTGCAGCGTCGGCAGCGTCTTCTTGGCGAATTCCTTCATCGCCGGGTCGTCGCCCGAGTTGGCATAGCTGCTGAAAAGGGCTACGGCCTCCTTGTGCGCGTCCGTCTGCATCTGGATGTACTTGGCGTCAAAATCCTTGCCGCTTGCGCTCTTCAACTCGTCGAGCATTGCCTGCTCCTTCGGCTGCAGGGCCGGCCCCGCGGCTTTGGTCGAACCGGTGGTCTGGCCCTGGCTCAGCGCCGCCTTGAACTCCTTGCCGGCTTTGGTGTGGTCCTTGACCATCTGCTTGGCGAATTTCCTGACGTCAGCCGCCTTGGATTTCTCCTCGGCGAGCTTGCTCGACTGGATTTCGAATTCGTTGGAGCTAGGCACCGTCTTGACGAAGGTTGGGGTATCGACCTTGCTGGCGGCCATGGCAGGCGCGACCGCGGTCGAGTTGGCCGCAAGGGCGGCAGGGGCACCGGCGAACAAGGCGACGGCGGCAATGGTGAGAAGCGTTTTCATCTGAGGTCTCCGATTTTGAAAATTTCCCTCGGCTAGTCAAACGCGGCATTGGCGGCAGGGTTGCGTCCGGAGAACTATTCGTCAGCGATCATCTGCCGAAGGGCCGTCCCGCGCCCCTGGCGGACAGCACGCCTCGCCATATGCAGCTGTTCGTTCCAGTTCGGCCGACCCTCAGACGTGAAATCCATAAGGTTCCACAGGATCTCGCAGATGCCGATGGCGCGCGGATCCTGGTCCCGATGGACGGCGCGG
This sequence comes from Mesorhizobium sp. M0514, assembly GCF_040321145.1. Classification (NCBI taxonomy): domain Bacteria; kingdom Pseudomonadati; phylum Pseudomonadota; class Alphaproteobacteria; order Hyphomicrobiales; family Phyllobacteriaceae; genus Mesorhizobium; species Mesorhizobium sp. M0514. Next base: position 93,417 of record NZ_JAMYQZ010000002.1, on the reverse strand, counting down.
CATGTGGAGCCAGTTGCACTTCCCTGTATTGCGTCTGCAGGTTAGGTTTCCGGTGCTGGGGAGACACATGCAAGAGGATGAAGAGATCGATCTGCGCTGCCCGCAAGTGGTAGCCGACAATGCCGCCAGGGGGTTGAGGCTGCGAAGAGAATTCGGCCGGGGCGGCACCGAGATCGGCGTGGCGCGGGCGACGGAACTCAAGAACCGCGAAAAGCTGGCGCCATCCACCATCCGCCGCATGGTCAGCTATTTCGCCCGCCACGAGGTCGACAAGCGCGGCAAGAACTACGGCAATGAAGACAATCCATCGGCCGGCCATATCGCCTGGCTGCTGTGGGGCGGCGACGAGGGCCGCGCCTGGGCGCTTGAGCTCAAAAACAAGATCGGCAATGCGCCCGATATCTGAGGGCTGCCGTAAAACGACTGGCGGGCCCCAAACCCCCGCCTGGGACCCGCCAAGGAGTGGCTGAACACATGCCGGTGCAGCCCCTCCACATCTGCCAGTCGTCGATCCGCCATCGGTCGAAAGGCATGGATGGTGAGTTAGCATCCGGTTGCAGCGGCCAATGTGAAGCAGTTCACAATCCGAAGGATTTCAACAGCGCTCGAGCAATTCCAGGAAAGGTGGGAACCGGTTTTCCCGTGAAAGCGCGTAGCGTTTTCCCCAGGGAATTGCGGCAAGAAAAAAGCCCTTACCCTTCCCATGCGACAGGCATCATTCCCAGCCGCTCGTAGAGCCGGAGCGCGGCGGCGTTCTCGACCGTGTTGGTCTTGAGGTCGACATGGGCCGCGCCTCGATCGCGAAAGGCGTTGAAAGCCTGCCACATCAGCGCTTCGCCAATTCCTTTGCCGCGCGCTTCGGGATGGACCGCGAGGTCCTTGACGAAAGCCCTCGTCCAGCACAGCGCTGCCGCCGCCAGCCGTCCCTTGGCGTCGATGACCAGGAAACACAGCGCCGGGTCGAATTCGGCATCGCTGGATATGCGCGGCCACCATTCGTCGAATGGGCCGTCGGTGCCGTCGTCGAACACCTCGCTCAAAAGCGCATGCAAGGGCTGCGCGTCACCATGTTCGAAGCAGCGCATGGTAAAGCCGTCCGGCCAGTGCGGTGCAACGAGCGTCTCGTCGAGGATCTTGCGCAGCCGGATGTCGTTTGGAGCCGGCGGGCGCGGTTCAGGCATCGTGCTCAGGCGTCGGGCTGCAGCCGGCGGCGCTTGCGGTCGACACCGAGGCCGGTCGCCTCGAGCAGGCCTTTGCGCTTGGCGTCGAAATAATAGCCGGTCTGGTAGAGCCAATCGGCCTTCTTGGCGTTGCCACCCGCCACCAGCCAGGCGCCACGCAGATATTTGACAGCGTATTTCAGATTGGTTTCGGCGTCGAACAAGCCCTTGGCCGGCCCGTCAAAGCCCATGCCGCGCGCCGTCGCGTGCTTGATCTGCATCAGGCCCCAATGGCCGTTATTGTAAGCCTTGGGATTGTAGGTGCTTTCGCGATTGACGACGTGGCGCACCAGATCGACCGGCACCTCGTAGAGAGCAGCGTATTTCTGGATCAGCCGGTCGACATCGCCGCGCATGCCGGTCGCATGCTCTTCTTCCGGGAGACCGAGCGGCGCGGCGGGGAACTGGCCCAAGGAAGCCGGGTTCTGCGGCACGACATAGGCTACCTGCTGCACGCCGGGCATGGCGTTCTGGCCGCCCTTGGCGGTCGCCGGCATGACAAGGCCGGCGGTCTTATATTGCGCCGCGACCGGCTGTCCAGCGTTGGCGGGCGCAGGCGCCTGCCAAGCATTGGCGGCCAAGACCGCGGGCACGGCCGGGGCCGTGGGCGTCGCGCCGGCAAAGGCCGCCGTCGCGGCAACCGGCTGCGCAGCGGCATCGAGCGCTGGCGTGGCCGGCGTCGCTTCGGCCGACTGAACGGGTGTTAGGCCCGAGGATTGCGGTAGCACCGAAACCGTATCGGGCAGCGGCAAGGTGAAGCCGGCATCGCTGCCGGCGGCGGTCGCGGTTTCGGTCAGCGCAGGCGTGGCCTTCATCTGCGAGGTCGATTGGCAGCCGCTGAGGGCAGCTGCGCCGACGATCACAGAGATCGCGATAAGGTTGAACTTTGCTGGCAAGCCGCGCGGGTCCGATTTGTCGGTTGTTAAGAAGTCCTTACACCAGCGATTCCTGGTGGGCAATCGGGACCATCTGGTGGTTTTCGGGTGGCGAGAGCCGGGCTCAGATGCCATATTGTTCTGCATATGTACCGGTCGGCATCCCGGTTTTCGCCACTTTGCGGAAAGGAGCGCATCATGGAAACGGCATCTTCGATCACAGCCGGCCACGCAGTGTTAGAAACAGTGATCGGCTTCATGGGCATCGCCTGGAGCGAAAAGGGCCTGATCCGGCTCTGCCTGCCCGAAAGGAGCCGCGAAGCAGTGGAACGCCGGCTGATGCGGCATGCCGGTGTTGCCGCCAATACGACTGCGAACATTGGGCAGCCGCAATGGGTGGTCGAGCTCACCGCCTCGATCAAGGCCTATGCCTCAGGCGAGGACGTCGATTTCTCCGGTGTGCCGGTCGATCTCGACGGCGTCGACGACTTCCGTCTCGCCATCTACGACGCGGCGCGAAAACTGCATTACGGCGAAACCACCACCTATGGCGAACTGGCCAAGCGCGCCGGCCAAGCCGGCCTGCCGCGCGAAACCGGGGCAGCGCTGGGCGCCAACCCGGTGCCGCTGGTCATCCCCTGCCATCGGATACTAGCCGCGGGCGGCAAGATCGGCGGCTTCTCGGCGCCCGGCGGCTCGGCCACCAAGGAAAAGATGCTGGCCATGGAAGGCGTGCGCGTCGGCCCGCCGCCGGCGGCGCAGGTCTCGTTCGGGTTCTAAGAGCTTGAATGGTATGCCGGCTGGGTATGTTGAGATTCAGGTCAGGCCGCACCGAGAACTATGGTCTTCGAGAACCGGAGCGGAGCGTACTTAATGTACGTGGGCACCGGACGCGCAGAAGACCGGCCTCACTTGAATATCAATATGCCTAATGACGGCGCAGGAAGCGGCGGTGAAAATGGTCGTTCTCGATCCGCTTGCAGAGATAGACCGGGCAGGATTCGGTATCGGCGCTCGGCACATAGGCGCGCTTTCTGACCTCGCCGACATTGCAGAATTGCTGGCTCTGAACATAGCGGTCGAAGAGCGGCAGCCCCGGCACACGCCTGGACTGATAGCGCAGGATGACCGCGCCCTGGCGCGCGATCGTGCCTTGCACCCTGTCGCAGCTCATACGAGTGGGGTCGTAGCGCGAGATCGCCTGCGCCTCGGCGGCCGCCAGCGTCAGGCAGGCGGCAAGCAGAATGGTTTTCACAACCGTTTTCATGACAGTCTCCCAAAACCGGACTAACGCCGTCGGGCGTCCCGATCTTCCCGATTGCTCGACGCTTTCATGCGATTGGGGCGGCCTTTGGGCGGCGCCACCGCAACGCCATTTTTCGAGCCATCTTGTTTTTGGTGCGAAACCCGCCTATATCAGCTCCATTGATATTTCGGCCGATCGATCCGGGCCTCGCGATCTTCGCGTTTGCTGACGTCTATCTCCAAAATCTCGATACAAACCGGCTGAACCTCGGTTCGGTCAAACCAAAGCAAATGCGAGGACTATTCATATGGCAACTGGTACGGTCAAGTGGTTCAATGCCACCAAGGGCTTCGGCTTCATTCAGCCTGATTCGGGCGGTGCGGACGTTTTCGTTCACATCTCCGCTGTCGAGCGCGCTGGACTGTCGACCCTGGTCGAAGGCCAGAAAATCAACTTCGAGATCGAGCAGGACCGCCGCACAGGCAAGTCGTCCGCTGGTTCTCTGAGCAAGGCAGCCTGATTTTGCGATAGCGCGCGCCGGACGAGAGTTCGGGGCGCGCGGCAAGTCACGGATGTACTGACGGTCGCGCGAGAAGCGCGCTGGAGCAGAAAGACCCGACAAGCTGGATCAGCAGATAGCTGCCGGCCCGGACTTAAAGCTCCGATCAGGCTACCGAAAATGGGAAGGCGGGATTTATCCCGCCTTTTTGTTTGTCTGGAATTGGACGATGGCCATGCTAGTTTCGCCCCATGACCAAGCTCGAACAGATTGAAAGATCCATCGCAGCCCTGAACACCAAAGAACCAAAGGCCTTTACCAAATGGTTCGCAGCGTATCAGGCAGAGGTGTGGGATATGCAGATCCAGGCGGACGCCAAGGCTGGCCGGCTGGATAAGTTTGCCGAGCAGGCTTTGGCTGAACTTCACGCGGGCCGAGTTCGCCCTCTTTGAATGCGCGCTACGGCCGAAGGCCGCAAGCCCAACCGGGCATCGCGCCCGTTGGCGTCCGGTCCGGAACGAGCCGCGAAGCGGCGGCAAGCGCGAGCACAAATCAGCGCCGCAGATGCAGCGGCACCACCTTGTTGTCGGCGCCAAGCAGCGCCTCGATCGACAGCGGCTCCCGGTTGAAGATCGTGCCGGCCAGCGCCGGGCGGCCGAGATGGAACCCCTGTAGCAGGTCGACGCCGCCATCCAGCGCGACGCGCAGATGCACGGATTGCTCGATGCCTTCCACCAGCACCTTGGCGCCGCGATCGTGCAGCGACGAGACGAGCGGCCGGAAGAAGCGCTCGGCGGCAGCGTGGCGGCAGAATTCGGCGAACCAGCCGCCGTCGATCTTCACGATATCCGGCTGGAGTAGGCTCATCCGCTCCGCGGTCGAGTGGCCGGTGCCGAAATCGTCGATGGCGATGCGGATGCCGTGGCGCCGCATCTCTCGCACCAGCGGGGCCAGCACATTATCGTCGGCCGCCTGTTCGGTGATCTCGCAGACCAGCATGGCGGCATGCAGGTCGAGATCGCCGAGATGCCGCGTCATCAGCCGGATCTCGGCCAGCGCCCGCCCGAGATGATCGTTGATCATCGGGTTGTAATTGAAGAACAGGTCGAGCCCGTCGACGCCGATGTTGCGGAAGTTTTTCAGATGCAGCATCCGGCACATCGTCTCGACAAACAGGCGGTCGCCCGGCGCAACACTGTCGAAGAACATGGCCGGTGCAACCGGCATGGAAGCGCGCTGCGGTTCGATCAGCGCCTCGACGGCAACCGCGGCCAACGCGCCACCGCGTGGCGCAAAGATCGGCTGGTAGGCGCTCTTCAGCCGGAACGCGCCGTAGACGCCGTATTCGATGCCGACCTCGTCGGCAAAGATCGCTTCGCCGATATCGCGACGCCTCTCGCGCTGCCCGGTCATGGCCCGGTCCTGCGCCCGAACACCCTGCCCGGCCGCGCCGGAGGCGCTGCAGTCGGGCCGGCAGGCGTCTTGCCAGGCTCGGCCGCCGCGACAGATGGCTGCCCATCCTTGCCGAAAGCGCGAAAGCTGGTCGGCGCCAGTTCCGGCTTCGCCAGCACGAAGCCCTGCACCATCGATGCGCCGGATTTCTCGGCCAATTCAAGCTGCCAGCCTTCCTCGATGCCTTCAAACACCGTGCGGATGCCCTGTAGTTCGAAGTTCGTCACCATGGCAGTCAAGAGGGCAAAGCCGGCGCCGGATTCCATGAGCTGCGTGATCCAGTGCGCATCGAATTTGACGATGTCGGGCTTGAGCTCCTTGATGCGGTTGATGTCGGATTCATCGGCGCCGTAATCGTCGACGGCAATGCGAAAGCCATTGGCCCGCAGCGCCTCGACAAAGCTGTAGAGCGTTTCCTGCGACGCCGACTTCTGCTCGGTCACCTCGCACACGATGCGGCGCGGATCGATCCCGGCGTCGTGCAGCACCAGCCGCATGTCGCGCAACGCGTTGTCGGCGATGGAGCGCTCGGTAAACACCGACGGATCGAAATTGACGAAGATCGAAGCCTCTTGCGGCAGGCAGGCGCCGGCATTGAGCAAATGCAGCGTGCGCGTCAGCGCCTCGATATGCAGGCGGTCGCCGGCCGGACAGGTGCGGAAGAAGTTCATCGGCGATTGCGGCTCGCCGTCACGAAACGGCCGGATCAGCCCCTCGAACGCTGCGATCGAGAGCTTGCCGTCCTTGAAGGCGAAGATCGGCTGAAAGGCGCTCTGCAGCGTGTAGGGACCCCAGACACCTGAAGCGGTGCCGTCATCGTGACGGATGATGTGGGCAAGCCCGGTGCTGCGCGACAAGGGTCCCTCGCTCCGCGAGACAGGCGAAATGGCTGGCGATCCTGCCGTCAAAGGTTTTAGCGGCCGTTGATGAATTTAGTCTTGCCGGGGATAAGCCGTCGATTGCAGAGCCCGCAACGCAGAGTGAAACCGTCATGCACGCGCTGCAAAAAGGCATCTTCACAGGTCCTTGAGCCCTGGCTCATCCGACAATGCTTGCACTTGCCGGGTCGATGCGACATGAGAAGCGCCGCAGCTGTTTGCGGTTGCGCCGACCCCTCTGGAGATATCTGGTCATGGCCTTTCTTGCCGACGCCCTTGCCCGCGTAAAGCCTTCCGCCACCATCGCGGTGACGCAGAAAGCCCGCGAGCTGAAAAATGCCGGCCGTGACATTATCGGCCTCGGCGCTGGCGAACCGGATTTCGACACGCCCGACAACATCAAGAATGCGGCGATCGAGGCGATCCGCCGCGGCGAGACCAAATACCCGCCGGTTTCGGGCATCGCGCCGCTGCGTGAGGCGATCGCGAAAAAATTCAAGCGCGAGAACAATCTCGACTACAAGCCCGAGCAGACCATTGTCGGCACCGGCGGCAAGCAGATCCTGTTCAACGCCTTCATGGCGACGCTGAACCCAGGCGACGAGGTCATCATCCCCCGCCCCTATTGGGTCAGCTATCCCGAAATGGTGGCGATCTGCGGCGGCACCTCGGTGTTCGCCGATACTTCGATCGACAATGGTTTCAAGCTCACTCCCGCCGTGCTGGAAAAGGCGATCACGCCGAAGACCAAATGGCTGTTGATGAACTCGCCGTCGAACCCGTCCGGCGCCGCATACACGGAAGCCGAGCTGCGCGCGCTGGCCGACGTGCTCTTGAAGCATCCGCATGTCTGGACACTGACCGACGACATGTACGAACACCTGACCTATGGCGACTTCGTCTTCAGGACGATCGCCGAGGTCGAGCCGAAACTCTACGAGCGCACGCTGACCATGAACGGCGTCTCGAAAGCCTACGCCATGACCGGCTGGCGCATCGGCTATGCCGCGGGTCCCGTCCAGCTGATCAAGGCGATGGACATGATCCAGGGCCAGCAGACCTCGGGCGCCTGCACCATCGCGCAATGGGCCTCGGTCGAGGCGCTCAACGGCCCGCAGGATTTCGTCGCCAGGAACAAGGCGATCTTTCAGGGCCGTCGCGACCTCGTCGTGTCGATGCTCAACCAGGCGCGTGGCATAACCTGCCCGTCGCCGGAAGGCGCCTTCTATGTCTACCCGTCCTGCGCCCAGCTGATTGGCAAGAAGACCAAGGCCGGCAAGATAATCGACACTGACGAGACTTTCTGCTCCGAATTGCTCGAAGGCGAGGGTGTCGCGGTGGTGTTCGGCTCGGCCTTCGGCCTCGGCCCCAACTTCCGCATCTCCTACGCCACGTCGGAGACGCTGCTGGAGGAAGCCTGCACGCGCATCCAGCGGTTCACGGCATCGCTGACCTGAACTGGCCGCACCGAGACATGAAACCCGGCTTCGAGCCGGGTTTTTGTCAGGAGCAGACCTCAGCCGCCATACTGCTCGCTGGTGACCGCTTCCATCCAATCTGCGTGGACGCCGTCCAGCGCTTCCTGCATGGCGACGTGGGTCATTGTCGTCTTTGGACCCGCGCCGTGCCAGTGCTTCTCGCCCGGCTCGAACGAGATCACGTCGCCCGCCTTGATCTCCTGGATCGGCCCGCCCCATGTCTGCGCAAGGCCGGCGCCCGACGTGACATAGAGCGTTTGGCCGAGCGGATGCGTGTGCCAGTGGGTACGCGCGCCAGGCTCGAAGCTGACCAGCGTGGCCCGCAGCCGCGCCGGCGCTTCCTTCTCGATGATGGGCGTCTGCAGCACGCGGCCGGTGAAATACTTCTCCGGTGCGATGATGGTCGGCACGCTGCCGCAGGCAATGATCTTCATCTCTGGTGACCCCTGAGTTCAGTAGAACCTACCCTGCCCCGGTGCTCGCTACCACCCCAGCCGAGGCCAGAACAGGCCGGCACGTACGCGATAGTCCGCGTAGGCTCCGGCCAGCGGCGTGCGCGAAAATTTCTTCTCTTCGTCCAGCGCCGCAAACACATAGAGGATAGCGATCCCGGCGACCGGCACCAACGCCCAGACCGACCAGGTCGCGATCCCCCAGCCGATCCAGAAGACGATGTAGGACGTATAGAAGGGGTGGCGGACATGGCCGTAGGGGCCGTGGGTCAGCAGGCTGTGCGGATCGTCGGGTGCGAAGACGAAGCGCAGCCGCACCTTGCGCGACGTGACGATCGCCCACCAGAACAGGGCAGAGCTCGCCAGTTCGACGGCAAGTCCGGTGAGCTTTGCCGAACCCGGCTGCGATTGGATCCAAAGGGTGGCGAGAAAGAACAGCGCCGTGGCGATGACCGCCGCCGAAATCACCATGGCGCCTGGAGACATCGCCTGCGATTGGAAATGCGCCCGCATCGACCAGACATATTGGCCAAGCATCGCGATGCTGCAGATCGAGACAAGAAGATCGAGGACTGGTTCCATTGTCGGGATTCCGCGCGTGATTGCCATGGAGCCAGCGATCGTGCCGGCTATCTCTTTAGAAATCCTTTCTTAACCACATGTTTAAAGAACATATAGAGCCAGCGATGCGATGTTGGCGGTCAGGCAAATCTCAAGGTCTAATCCAGCATGAGCATCACTCACCGCACCATCCGCACGCCGCAGGCCGACTTGCGCCTCAGCCAGTCGTCTGGGTCCGGCATGCCCATCGTCATGATCCATGGGTCGGGCAGTTCGCGCGCCGTGTTTGCCCGTCAGTTCGATAGCCCGCTTGCCGACGGCCATCGGCTGATCGCCTTCGACCTTCCCGGCCACGGCGAGTCCTCCGATGCCCGCGACCCGGCGACCGCCTATACGATTACCGGCCTTGCCCAGACCACAGCCCGGCTTCTCGACGCTTTGGGCATCGGCCACGCCATCATCTTCGGCTGGTCGCTCGGCGGCCATGTGGCGGTCGAACTGGCCAGCTTTCACCATGCGGTCAGCGGCCTGGTGCTGACCGGAGCGCCGCCGGTGTCGCGGGGGCCGCTTGGCATGCTGCGCGGCTTTCACGCCAACTGGGACATGCTGCTGGCCTCCAAGAAGGTCTACTCCGAACGCGACATCGAGCGCTTCGAGGCGCTTTGCTTCGGCGATACCGCCAGTCCGTCTTTCCGCGAAGCCATAAGGCGCACCGACGGCAGGCTTCGCGCCGGCGTGGCGCGCAGCATGTTTGCCGGCAAGGGCGCCGACCAGAAACAGGTGGTCGAGCACGCCCCGTTCCCGGTTGCGGTGATCAATGGAGAGCATGATCCGCTGGTGCGGCTGAGTTACTTCGAGACGGTGGCCTATGGCTTGCTGTGGGAACAATGCCATGTCATATCAGGCGCCGGCCATGCACCGTTCTGGGAACGCCCAGACCTGTTCAACCCGTTGCTGTCGCGCTACGCCGAGATGGTGGTGAAGCAGAGTGCAGCCGCCACGCCCACGCGCCGCACCCAGGCAAGCTGAAATCGCCGGACGGTTCTGATCCCGGGGTCTTGCCTCGGCCGCCTGACGGCGCACCGGATTCCTATTTTCCTTGCCCTGCCGGCTAACCCGTGGGACGATGGGCTTGGGCAGGTGGCTAAGAGAAACAACCCCGCCCCGCGACGGTCGAACAGGCCGGCCGCCGCTCACGACAGGGTGCGATCGGCGCAAAACCGTTTCCACTTTTGCTGATCGCACTCCAAGGGCCAAGCCTGAGTGGAGGTCAGCCATGGGTACTCGCGCCGGAGGACGACGCACGGGACCGAAATGCATTGCCATAGTCGGTCCCTTTGCAAGCGGTAAGACGACACTTCTCGAAGCCATCCTCGCCCGTACGGGCGCCATCCCCCGCCAAAATCCCGTTTCATCGGGAAGCACCGTTTCCGATCATTCGCCCGAGGCGCGGGCGCACGCCATGAGCGTCGAGGCGACCTTTGCCACCACCGAATTCATGGGCGAGCAGATCACCTTCGTCGACTGTCCCGGATCGATCGAATTCTCCTTCGAGGCCGAGCCGGTGCTGGCAGCCTGCGATCTCGCGGTGGTCGTCGCCGAGGCCGACGAGAAGAAGATCCCAGCCTTGCAGCTCATCATGCGCAAGCTCGACGATCTCGGCGTGCCGCGCATCCTGTTCCTCAACAAGGTCGACAAGGCAATCGCCGGCGTACGCGATACGCTGAAGATGCTGCAGCCGACGAGCGCGGCGCCGCTGTTGCTGCGCCAGATTCCGCTGCGCAAGGACAATGTGGTGATCGGTTCCATCGACCTGGCGCTAGAGCGCGCCTACATCTACCGCGAATATGCCGAAAGCCAGGTTGCCGAAATTCCAACTGACGACAAGGCGCGCGAACTGGAGGCTCGCTTCTCCATGCTGGAGACGCTTGCCGACCATGACGACCAGTTGATGGAGCAGTTGCTGGAGGAGATCGAGCCGCCGAAAGACGCGGTCTTCGACGATCTGTCCGCCGACCTGCGCGCCGGCGCCATAACGCCGGTGCTTATCGGCACGGCCGAAAAAGGCAACGGCGTGCTGCGCCTTTTGAAGGCGATCCGCCATGACGCACCGGATGTCGAGGCGACGCGCAAACGGCTCGGCGTCCCCGACGGCAATCACACCGTGGTCCAGGTGATGAAGACCATCCACACCGCGCATGGCGGCAAGCTGTCCGTGTCGCGCGTACTCTCCGGCCAGATCGCCGATGCAGCCGAACTCTATTTGTCGAATGGCGAGACGGCGAAGGTCTCCGGCATCTACAAGATGCTCGGCAAGGACCAGTCCAAGCTCACCGCTGCCAAGGCCGGCGACACGGTGGCGTTGGGCAAGCTGGACGAGGTCAAGACCGGCCAGACGTTGAGTTCCACGAAGGGCGGTATCAAGCCGCTGGTCACGCTTACGCCGCCGCAGCCGGTCTTTGCCTTTGCGCTACGGCCGAAGGAGCGCAAGGACGAGGTCAAAATGTCGGCGGCCATCCAGCGCCTGGCCGAGGAAGATCCCTCGCTCACCTTGCGCCACAACCAGGACTCGGCCGAGACCGTGCTGTCCGGCCATGGCGAGATGCATCTGCGGGTCGTGCGCGAGCGGCTGGAAGGCAAGAATCAGATTCCGGTCGAAGGCCATGCGCCTGCCGTCCCCTATCGCGAGACGATCCGAAAGACGGTGCAGCAGCGCGGCCGCCACAAGAAGCAGTCCGGCGGCCATGGCCAGTTCGGCGATGTGGTGATCGAGATCAAGCCGCTGCCGCGCGGCTCCGGCTTTCAGTTCTCGGACACCATCACCGGCGGCGTCGTGCCCAAGACCTACATCCAGTCGGTCGAAACCGGCGTGCGCGATTATCTGAAATCCGGCCCGCTCGGCTTCCCTGTCGTCGATGTCGCCGTCAACCTCTCCGACGGCTCCTACCACGCCGTCGATTCCTCCGACATGGCTTTCCAGATGGCGGCCAAGCTGGCCATGAAGGAAGGCATGGCGGCCTGCTCGCCGGTGCTGCTCGAGCCGGTCATGAAGGTCGAGATCGTCACGCCGTCCGAAGCCACTTCGAAGATCATCGCGCTGATCCCGCAACGGCGCGGCCAGATCCTTGGCTACGACGCGCGGCCTGACTGGCCGGGATGGGATGTCGTGGAGGCGACCATGCCGCAGGCCGAGATCGGCGACCTGATCATCGAACTGCGCTCGGCGACCTCCGGCGTCGCCAGCTATCGTTGCGCCTTCGATCACATGGCCGAGCTGACCGGTCGGTTGGCCGACGAGGCGATGAACGCCAACGGCAAGGCTGCCTGACAGGCCGAAGGATGATCCGCACAAAAAACGGCGCCCGGATGACCCGGACGCCGCTCTTATTGCGGACCGTCTTCTTGGGAGGAAAACGGCAGGTCCGCCGCACGTATCCGCCGCGCCATGCGGCACTGACAGACGAATAGGTTCGGACGCGGTAGCCGCCTGAGCCCGGATCTTCCGAGTGATGCCCCCATCTCCCGGTCGAACCACACCGCGTCCTATGATCTGCTTAAACGATGAATCGCGCCTGCGGCATGTTACCTGAGGTTACATGTCACTGTTACGCGGCGATTTTGCTCGATTTTTCGCTGGCTACGGCAGGCCCGGAAACAAAAAAGCCGGATCAATGAAGATCCGGCTGAGTTTGATTGGAAGTGCCTGTTAAGGCTAACCTCCAGAGGGGAACACTCGAGGGCGCTAATGGGAGGAGAACGCGCCCAGGAGATGATCTATATATGTGCTGTTCATGCCCAAGAAACAAGCATCTATTTTGCAACACACGCATGCAAAAAGGTACAGGCTGTGGTCTAACCCATGTCTAGGGGCCATAGGACCACGAAAAGTTGCCAAATGAATGGCGCGACCGTGCGGTTGCCTTCGCAGAACCGCAAGTCGGGCTGATTCTCGCGCTCGCGGGCAAAAAGCCGAATGACGTTGAATCGGGCAGCAGGCGTTTATTTTTGCGGCAGCGGGATGGGAAGGGTCGGCCGGAAGAAGGGAGACCTGACATGCGGACACCCCAGGCGATCGCCGGCAGCGCGGTCTTCTTCATCGCCGCACCTTGTGTCGTGGCCGGGCTGGTGCCCTGGCTGCTGACGGACCGCTACCGTCTGCCGCTGTCGACGGTGCCCGGCTTCGTGCCGGCTGGCTCCATCCTAATCGTCGCGGCCATCGCCCTGCTCGTCCATTCCTTTGCCCGCTTCGCGCTCGAAGGCATGGGCACGCCGGCGCCTGTAGCACCCACCGAGAGACTGGTGATCGGCGGCGTCTACCGCCATGTCCGCAACCCGATGTACGTCGCCGTGCTGTCGATCATCCTCGGCCAGGCGTTGCTGTTTTCAAGCTGGAGCGTCGCTGCCTATGCCGCCATCGGCGCGATCGTCATGGGCTCTTTCGTCAGGTTCTATGAGGAGCCGACTCTCGCCCGCCGCTACGGTGGCGAATACGAGACCTACCGCCGCAATGTTCCCGGCTGGCTGCCACGGCTGACGCCTTGGCGGGGGTGACCAGCACCTCCCAAGGGCATGTTTAAAATGACCAGCTGCGCGCTTTGGCGATGATGAAGTCGCGGAAGACGTGCAGCTTGGCCTGGTTCTTCATTGCATCGGGATAGGCGAAATAGGTGTCGAAGGACGGCACCTCGGTCTCCGGCAAAAGCTGCACCAAATCCGATTCCTTGGAGATCACGTAGTCGGGCAGCATGGCGATGCCGGCGCCGCCCTGCACGGCGCGCTTGATCGACAAGATGTCGTTGATCTGCAGCGTCGGCACCCTTTGCCCACCGTCGAAATCGCCGATCGTTTCCAGCCAGTTCAGCTCCGACAGATGCGACGGCACCGGCACACCGAAAGTGACGATGCGATGGTTCTTCAGATCGGCGACCGAGGTCGGCTTGCCGTGCTTGCCGACATAGGACGGCGAGGCATAGAGGTGGAAATGCACGGTGAACAGGCGGCGCTGGATAAGGTCGGGCTGCTGCGGCTGGCGCAGCCGTATCGCGCAGTCGGCCTGGCGCATGGTGAGGTCGAGTTCCTCATTGGCCAGGATCAGCTGCAGGCTGATTTCCGGATAGAGCTCGATGAATTCCTGCACCCGCTCGGTCAGCCAGCCGGCGCCGAGCCCGACCGTGGTCGTTACCCTCAGCACGCCTGAGGGACGGTCCTTGGCCTCGGTCAGCTTCGACTTGATGGTCTCCAGCTTCATCAGCACGTCATGCGCCGTGCGGAACAGCATTTCGCCCTGCTCGGTCAGCACCAGGCCGCGGGCATGGCGATTGAACAGCGGCACCCCGACATCATGTTCGAGCGCGCTGACCTGGCGTGAAATCGCCGATTGCGACAGGTGCAAAGTCTCGGCGGCATGGGTAAACGACCCAGCCTCCGCCGCTGCGTGAAACACGCGAAGCTTGTCCCAGTCCAACGCCATTGAGTTCCCCTCGTTCTGTTTTTGGCGTCTGAATGAAAAATCAGGCTTTTGAACGGCTTGCGACGCCGTCTTGATAGATTTTATTCCGCCGCTTCGCGGTGCACCTCGATGCCGGCCAGGTATTTTTCCGCCTCGAGCGCGGCCATGCAGCCGAGCCCGGCGGCGGTCACCGCCTGACGGTAGATATCGTCGGTCACGTCACCGGCGGCGAACACGCCGGGCACATCGGTGCGGGTCGAATTCGGCGCCGTCCACAGATAGCCGTTCGGCTTCTGCTTCAGCTTGCCGACAAACAATTCCACCGCCGGCGCATGGCCGATCGCCACGAACACGCCGTCCACCTGGAGATGGCTGACCTCGCCGGTCATCGCATTTCTGAGCTTCAGCCCTTCGACCGAAGGCGGCAGCGGCGTCTTGCCGGGCCGGCCGGTGATCTCGTCGACGATCGTGTCCCAGATGACTCGGACATTGTCCTTTTTCAACAGCCGCTCACGCAGGATGCGCTCGGCGCGGAAATCGTTGCGCCGGTGGATGACGGTCACGCTCTTCGCCAGATTGGAGAGATAGAGCGCCTCCTCCACCGCCGAATTGCCGCCGCCGATGACAGCGACATCCTTGCCGCGATAGAAAAAACCATCGCAGGTGGCGCAGGCCGACACGCCGAAGCCCATGAAGGTTTGTTCGGTGGGGATGCCCAGCCACTTCGCCTGCGCACCGGTGGCGATGATCAGCGCATCGGCCGTGTAGGTGGTGCCGGAATCGCCCGTGGCGCGGAACGGCCGCACATTGAGGTCGACCTCGGTGATGATGTCGTTGACGATGTCAGTGCCGACATGCTCGGCCTGCTTCAGCATCTGCTCCATCAGCCACGGGCCCTGGATCGGATCGGCGAAGCCCGGATAGTTTTCGACATCGGTGGTGATCATCAGCTGGCCGCCCTGCTGCAGGCCGGCGACGAGCATCGGCTTCAGCATGGCGCGCGCGGCGTAGACCGCCGCCGTATAGCCGGCCGGGCCGGAACCGATGATAAGGACAGGCGCGTGCTTGGTGGTCATCTAAAGCCTCTGCGGGGCAGACAATCGAGTGTGCCTTGGAAAACGACGTGAAATGTTGCTGGTAATGTAAGGGTTGCCAACCACACCAGCAAGACGATCAGGCCGTCGTCCCCGGAAAGCTTCGGCCTACAGGCTTATTCGCGCAATGGCCGCTTTCGTTACGGTTGCGAAATCGCCCGACCAAAGGGCTGGCATCGACACAAAAGTCGTTTAAGGACGAGAGCGCGAAAGATTCTTGCGCTAAGCCGAGACCGCCATGCCCCTGAAAGCCGACCTCGATGCCATCGACTGGAAGATTCTGCGCGAGCTTCAGGCCGACGGGCGCATGACCAATGTCGAACTGTCGAGCCGTGTCGGCATTTCCGCCCCGCCCTGCCTGCGCCGTGTCCGGCGGCTGGAGGAAACCGGCATCATCAGAGGCTATCGCGCCTTGCTCAACGCGCCGGCGCTCGGCATGGATGTCGTCGCCTTCTGCCTGATCGGCCTGCATCACCAAGCCGACGCGGAGCTCAAAGCTTTCGCCGAGCGCACTCGCGGCTGGCCGATCGTGCGCGACGCCTGGATGGTCTCGGGCGAATCCGACTTCCTGCTGCATTGCGTGGCGAGTGATCTCGGCACCTTCCAGACCTTCGTCATCGAAGAACTGGCTTCGGCGCCGAATGTCGACACGGTGCGCACCGCGCTGACCATCCGCCGCGTCAAGGACGAAGGGCTGGTGGCGTTCAGCGCCTGATAAGCGAGATTAACTTCGAAAAAGCATGTGCGACGCCGACCAAGACATACCCCAACAGACACACTGCTACCTCTCCGACAACTGGCAAAAGAATGAAGCCGTCCCCAGGGCCGGGGCTCTCACCAGGGGACATCTCCGGCAAAGCTAAAAAGGCTAGCAAAATAGGTGAGCAAGCAAGCCAGACGAATGTGATGACATGCGGCAACCATTTGAGACGGAAAATGTTTTTTGACGCGAGAACGCCGCGCCGATCACAATCATGTTGACGACGAATATGAGCCAGAAAGCGAATTCTGGCGCCGAAATCGTAGGGTATTCCGGGTCAGATTGCGTGAACATGAGCGGCCAAGGTTGAATATGCCATCCGGTTTCAGCTACGGAATAGGGAGTACTTTGACCCACCCTGCCAAGGGCAGGATCTGCTACCTGCGGCTCCACCGTGAGAACAACAGGCAATCCCCAGGGCACATCTAGCGGTGCTTGAAGCAGTGAGACGTCGCCATCCGCGACCTGGGCTTCCCACTTGGCATAGTGTTTCAACCGGTAGTTCCCGGAGCGGACGCTGAGGCAGGCAACAGGCCCGCCATCGAGGTTTAGCGCCGTCTTGAGATCGAGGTCGGTCTGCAACAGGAAGTTTGCTAGCCGGTCCAGCGAGAAGAAAGCGTCCTTGGTCGAACCGACGATGATCCAGCCCTGACGATCTTCCGCGATAAAGGTGCGGTTGGCCAACCAGTTGCTCTTGGCGCGTACATTGTTGCGGCCGTCCTCACCGACAAGCAATGGATAGGAAACCATAGCGTTTTCGGCATTCTCCGTGACTGCGCGCCAGTCACGTGAATTGAGATCGACCACATGCGTGCCGGAGGCATTCACGAACCAGGCGCCGGCCTTCGCATCGTATTCATCCGGCCCGAGCCTCGCACCCATGCTGACAAAGGGCGTGTCGGCTTCGCCCTTCAGTCCGAAATAACTGCCATTGACGATCAGAACGGTGCCGCCTGCGCCTTGTGGATTGAGTGCCGCTTCCCACTGGTCGATGTCCTTGGCACCACTGGGCTCGTTACGGGCAACGAAACGGAATTTGGCTGGATCGAAACGGTTGAGATAGAGCCGGTCAATTTCACGGTCGCCCGCCATGACGGGGATTTCTCTGACCTGGAATCCAGGCTCGGTTTCATTCCATGAGCTGGCTCCAGCGGTCACATCAGGAATTTCCGATTTCAACGCAAGCTGCATGGCAGGCGAGAGACGCGCATCGTCGGGTGCAACGGCGATCCAGTAGCTTCCGCCGCGGCGAAGAAGTGCATTGAGCCCATACACGCCGTGTTTTTGCCAGACATACCCCACGGCTGAAAGCACAGCCAATATCAACAAGACAACGGCAACAGAGATTGCTTTCTTCAATGAATTCCCCTCGTTCTTCGATGGAATGACATCTGCAAATTTCTTGCTTGAATGATGTCTGATCTCTGCAGTTTTTCCGCAAAAGAGCATGGTGCTTTCCTGGGGAATAGCGTCAAAGCAAAGAAATGGATCGGCTCGCCGTTTCTGCGAAACGGTGAAACGCTCAAGCTAACCCATTGAGATTGCGTCGCAACAGATCCGGAAAGCTAAATCAGTCTCGATCCGAGCGACTCGACAGCTCTCAAAAGCCGTTCCAGATCATCGGGGTTGCGCAGCGGCAGAACCTCGAAGCCCGGCTCATTACTTCCCTCGCCATCCACCAGCCAGCCGCGCGGCAGGCCGGCACGTTGTCCGGCCTGCATATCCGCGGCCTTGTCGCCGACTATCAGCGAGCGCTTGAGATCGAGGCCGAGACGCTGCCGGGCCTGTAGCAGCATGCCCGGATTGGGCTTGCGCATTGGATGGTCGGCGACCGCCAGTGGCCCGCTGCCCGCCTCGTGGTAGGCGCAGGCCAGAACCATGTCGACGAAGGCATCGCCGGCGGCAAGCAGCTTGAGAACCCGGCCGTTGACCGCGGCAAATTCCTTCCAGCCGAAATAGCCGCGCGCGATGCCGGACTGGTTGGTGACGATGACCACCGGGATGTTGCCCCGGTTGGCCGCCGCGATGACCGGCACGATGCCGTCGCGCAGCGCCATTTTGGCTGGATCGTCGGGATAGCCGGTGTCGACATTGATGGTGCCGTCGCGGTCGAGGAACAGCGCCGGCGCGTTGGCTGGAAACACCCGCGAACCCACCCGCTCAACCCACAGGCCGGGCTCAGCCAGCGGGTATGGACCGTAGGCCCCGGTGTCAGCCATTCGACAGACGGTCTTCCACCACCTCGCAGAGATAGTGGTAGAGGCAGAGATGTCCCTGCTGGATGATCGGCGTCGAGGTCGAGGGCACGTTGAGCAGTATGTCGGTGAGCGGCTTGAGTTTGCCACCGCTGTCGCCGGTGAGGCTGACCACCGTCATGCCCATCATCCGAGCCTGTTCGGCGGCAGCCAGAATGCTCGGCGAATTGCCGCTGGTCGAGATGGCAAGCAGCACGCCGCCGGGCGCGCCATGCGCCTCGACCTGGCGCGAAAACACGGTGTCGAAGCCATAGTCATTGCCCCAGGCGGTCAGCATGCCCGCGTTGGCCGGCAGCGCAATCACATTGTAGGCCTTGCGCTCCTTAAGGAAGCGGCCGACCAGTTCGGTGGCAATGTGGATGGCGTCGCTGGCCGAGCCGCCATTGCCGCAGACCAGCAGCGCCTTGCCCGAGGAAAGCGCGGCGACGACCGCACTCACAGCACGTTCCATCTCGGCGGTCAGGTCACGCTCGACTGTCGCGGTGATCGCGGCCGCCGAGCGGACCAGATAGTCATTCAGTCCGGACATGAAATCCCTCAGTTGGTACCGCCGCCGGCGCGCAATTTGCCGATCGTGCCGGTGGTGCTCTTGCCGGCGACAAGGTCGACCAGGACGACGCGCCCGCCCGCCTTCTGCACCACATCGGCGCCGACAACGGTTTCGACCGTGTAGTCGGCGCCCTTGACCAGAATGTCGGGCAGAAGCGCCTCGATCAGCGCCAGCGGCGTATCCTCTTCGAACACCACGACCGCATCGACCGAGGCCAGGGCGGCGAGCACGCAGGCACGATCATGCTGATCGTTGACCGGGCGCCCTGCGCCTTTCAGCCGACGCACCGAGGCATCGCTGTTGAGGCCGAGCACCAGCCGGTCGCACTGGCTGCGCGCCGCGTGGAGAAGACTGACATGGCCGGCATGCAATATATCGAAGCAGCCATTGGTGAAGCCGACGCTCAGGCCCTCGTCCTTCCACGCCGCCACCATGCGCGCGGCCGATGCGGCATCGAGGATGGCGTCCTTATGGGCGGTGGGGCCGTGCGAGCGGAACAGCGCGCCGGTGAGTTCCTCCACGGTCAGCCGCGCGGTGCCGCGTTTGCCCACCACCACACCGCCGGCGGCATTGGCGATGG
The DNA here is from genome assembly GCF_040321145.1 of Mesorhizobium sp. M0514. Classification (NCBI taxonomy): domain Bacteria; kingdom Pseudomonadati; phylum Pseudomonadota; class Alphaproteobacteria; order Hyphomicrobiales; family Phyllobacteriaceae; genus Mesorhizobium; species Mesorhizobium sp. M0514. Next base: position 74,068 of record NZ_JAMYQZ010000002.1, on the reverse strand, counting down.
AGGCGGCCATGACGCGATCGGCGCCCGCGGCCAGAGCCAGCGCGAAGCTCGCGATTACCGTATCGCCGGCGCCCGAAACGTCGAACACTTCGCGCGCCTGGGTGGCGATGTGGCGCGCCTCATCCGCGCCGACGACGCTCATGCCCTTTTCGCTGCGGGTGGCGACGACGAAGTCGAAGCCATGTGCCGAAATCAGCTGGCGTGCCGCCGCGACGATCTCGTCGTCGGCGAAAACCGGGCGACCGACAGCTTCGCCAAGCTCCTTGCGGTTGGGCGTGATGGCGGTCGCGCCGGCATAGCGCGCATAGTCGCGGCCCTTGGGATCGACCAGCACCGGTTTTCCCGCCTCGCGGCAGATGGCGATCAGGTCGGCGGCGACGCCGTCGAGCAAGATGCCCTTGCCATAGTCGGACAGAATGACGATGTCGGCGCGCGTGAGTGCGGCGCGAAAATGCCGGACCAGGTCCGCCCGTTCCTTGTCGTCGAGCGGCTTGATCTCTTCCTCATCGAAGCGCAGCACCTGCTGATTGAGCGCGCTGAAGCGGCTCTTCGACGACGTCATGCGACCGCGCTCCTGCGCCATATCAGCCGTATCGGCGCCGAGTTCGCGCAGCATGCGCACCAGATTGTCGCCGGCCACATCGGTGCCGATCACCGATATGGGAATAGCGCTGGCACCCAGCGAGACGATGTTGGCGACAACGTTGCCTGCGCCGCCCATCGTCGAGGTCTCGCCGCGCCCGTGCAGCACCGGGATCGGCGCTTCCGGCGAGATGCGCTCGATGACGCCGTTGACGAAACGGTCGAGGATGAAGTCGCCGACCACCAGCACGGCAACGTCGCCAAAGCGGGCAATGGCGCGGTGCAAAGGTTCGGGCGAAGGCGGATTGTGCTTGATCATGTCACTGGCAATGCGAGGGAAAGGCCGACCTCAATCACGCTGAAAATTGTCAATTTACGGGCCGGATCGTTCATGGCGAAGCCGATATACCGCAAATCCGCGCAGCGCAACGTCAGGGCGGCCGTCAGCTCTTCTGCAACGCGACGTGGACGCCCAGTCCGACCAGCACCGCCCCGCCCGCCCTCTGCATGATGCGCTGCGCACGGCTGGAGCGCTTCAGCCGGGCGATCACCATGCCTGCCAGCAACACGCAGACAATATCTGCCGAAGAGAACATTAAATTGACGATGGTGCCCAGCACGACGAATTGCAGCCACACCGGGAAACCCGCCGAGGCATCGATGAACTGTGGCAGGAACGCCATGAAGAAGATCGCCGTCTTCGGATTGAGCACTTCGACGGTGATGCTCTCGAAAAATGCCCGGCGCGCCGATTTGCGCTCGATCGCCGGCAGCGCCGTGTCACCGTCCCCGCGCTTGCGGAACAAGGACACGCCAAGCCAGATCAGATAGAGCGCGCCGATGAGCTTGACCGCCATGTAGAGCGGCGGCACCGCATGGAAGAGCACCGACAGCCCGGCGGCAGCCGCAAAGACATGGAAATAACCGCCAAGATGGATGCCAAGTGCCGCCGTCAGCCCCGACCAGCGCCCGCGCGCCATGGTCTGCGCGGCGGCATAGAGCATCGCCGGTCCTGGAATATAGGCAAAGATCGCCGTGGTGGCGAAAAACGCAATGAGCAGTTCGGTCGACGGCATTTTTTGTCCCCTAGCTTGCGGGCCTCGAATAAAGCGGGCCGCTTCGCGGTCTCACTGTGGCGTCGTGGTGCTTCATCGACAGTACGCTTGGCCTCCCTTATAAGGACCGGAATCGCAAGCAACCAGAGGCCTTCATGATCATCGTCACGGGCGGGGCCGGCATGATCGGCTCCAACATCGTCGCCGCACTCAATGCCGAAGGCCATGATGACATCCTCGTCGTCGACGACCTCACCGACGGCCACAAGATCGCCAACCTGGCCGATTTGCAGATAGCCGACTATCTCGACAAGGACGAATTCTTGGCCACCTTGGAAGCCGGCGACCTAGGCCGCGTCGAGGCCGTCTTCCACCAGGGCGCCTGCTCGACCACCACGGAATGGAACGGCAAGTTCATGATGGACGTGAACTACGCCTTCTCAAAGCGCTTGCTGCATGGCTGTCTTTCGCTGCGCATACCGTTCCTCTATGCCTCCTCGGCTTCCGTCTACGGCGGCGGTTCGGAGTTTCGCGAGGATCCCGCACTTGAGCGGCCGCTCAACGTCTACGCCTATTCGAAGAAACTATTCGACGACTATGTCAGGCGCACCGTGTTCGACACCGATCATTCGCAGGTCGCGGGCCTGCGCTACTTCAACGTCTATGGCCCGCGCGAGGCGCACAAGGGCGCCATGGCCTCGGTCGCCTTCCATCTGTTCAATCAGGTCGGGCGCGGCGAAAACCCAAAGCTGTTCGGCGCCCATGACGGCTTCGGCCCCGGCGAACAAAGCCGCGACTTCATTCACGTCGGCGATGTCGCCGACGTCAATCTGTGGCTGTGGAAGCGCGGCTCGAGCGGCATCTTCAACTGCGGCACCGGCCGCGCCCAGCCGTTCCGCGCCATTGCCGAGACCGTGATCGATACGCTGGGCCAGGGCGAGATCGAGTTCATCGAATTCCCCGATCACCTCAAGGGCAGCTACCAGAGTTTTACCCAAGCTGATATGTCCCGCTTGCGCGCAGCCGGCTATAATGGGCAATTCCGCAGCGTGGAAACCGGCGTCAGAGACTATGTCGAATGGCTGAAAGCCCAACGATCCTCGTGATCGGCCCACGCTGGGTGGGCGATATGGTCATGGCGCAGTGCCTGTTTTCAGCGCTGAAGGACGTCCATCCCAACGCCGCCATCGACGTGCTGGCCCCGGCCTGGGCGGCCCCGCTGGTCAAGCGCATGCCCGAGATTCGCCAGCAGATCGATTTCCCGCTGCAACCGGGCGCGCTCGAATTCACCATTCGCCGCCGCTTCGGCCGCCTGCTGCGCGGCCGCTACGACATGGCCTACGTCCTGCCGGGCAGCTGGAAATCGGCGCTGATCCCGTTCTTTGCCCGCATCCCCCGCCGCTTCGGCAATCTCCGGGAAATGCGCTACGGCCTGCTGACCGACATCGTGCCGCTGCCCGATGCCGTCAAACGGCGCACCGCGCAGGCCTATTTTGGCCTCGCCCAAGGCGGACATTTCCGGGCGCCGCACCTGACCGTCGATGGCGGCAATCAGAAAGAGTTGCTCGCCCGCTTCGACCTGCAGCCGGGAAAATTCGTCGCCATGATGCCCGGCGCCGAATTCGGTCCGGCCAAACGCTGGCCTAGCGAAAGCTATGCCGGCCTCGCCGGAGAGATGATGGCGAAAGGATTCGAGGTCGCGTTGTTCGGCTCGAAGAACGATCGCGACGTCACCGCCGAGATCGCAGCACTCGCGCCCGGTGTCGTCGATCTGGCAGGAAAGACGCGGCTGGAGGACGCCATCGACCTGATCGCCGCGGCCAGGCTGGCGGTGTCCAACGACAGCGGGCTGATGCATGTCGCGGCCGCCGTCGGCACACCGGTCGTTGCCGTCTACGGTTCGACCTCGCCGGAAAACACGCCGCCGTTGGCTGAACAGCGCGAACTGATCTGGTTGCATCTGTCCTGTTCGCCCTGCCACCGGAAGATCTGCCCGCTCGGCCACTTCAACTGCCTGAAGACGCTGGACGTTGCCCAAGTGGCAGCGGCGGCGGACAGGTTGCTGGAACTCCCGGCCGCCGCATGAAGGTTTTGATCGTCAAGACCTCCTCGATGGGCGACGTCACCCACACCTTCCCCGCCGTCGAAGATGCACGCCGCAAGCGCCCCGATATCGCCTTCGACTGGTGCGTCGAAGAAGCCTTTGCCGCCATCGTCGCGCTGCATCCGGCGATAGCAAAGATCCATACCGTCGCCATCCGGCGCTGGCGCAAGCATCTGTTCAACGCCCGCACATGGCGGGAGGCGACAAGCTTGCGCCGCGCTCTGCAAGCAGGCGAGTACGACCTCGTCATCGATGCGCAGGGGCTGCTGAAATCGGCCCTGGTGGCGAAACAGGCAGCGGCACCAATCGCAGGTTTCGACCGCGCGAGCGCGCGGGAGCCCTCGGCAACGTTGTTTTACCAGCGCAAATACGCCGTGCCGCGCAACCTGCACGCCATCGAACGCACGCGCCGGCTGTTCGGGCTGGCGCTCGGCTACCAGCCCGACCTTTCGACCCTGGCATCCGGGATTGTGCCGCCTCCGGGCCGCCTGGCCGGCATCGACGGCAAGACGGCCTTCCTGCTGCACGGCACCAGCCGCGAAGACAAGAAATGGCCCGCCGAAGACTGGATCGAAACCGCTCGCCTGCTGGTTGGTACCGGAATGACGCCGGTCACCACCTGGTCGAACGAGCGTGAGAAGGCGGTCGCCGAGGCAATCGCGAAAGCCGTGCCGTTAACGATCGTGGTGCCGAGATCGCCGCTGGCAGACATTGCCGCGATCCTTGGCCGCTCGACGCTGGTTATCGGCGCCGACACCGGTCTGACCCACCTCGCCAGCGCCTTCGGCCTGCCGACGGTCGCGGTGTTCCTGGCGACCGAGCCGGGTTTGACCGGCCCGCGCGGGCAATATGCCTCAACGTTGCTGGCCGCAGCGGGGGAGCGCCTCATGCCGGCACAGGTGGTGCCGGAAGCAGAAAAGCTATTAGCCCTTAAGCTCCAAGCTTCGGCATAGGACCTTCCAGCAATTCTGAGGTGCTAGATAAATTGCACCTGGACGATCTCATAACCCCTGGCGCCGCCGGGGGCGTTGACCTCGATGGCGTCGCCGACTTCCTTGCCGATCAGCGCACGCGCGATCGGCGAGGAGATCGAAATACGGCCCGATTTCACATCCGCTTCCTGGTCGCCGACAATCTGGTAGGTCTTCTTTTCCTCGGTGTCCTCGTCGACCAGCACCACCGTGGCGCCGAACTTGACCTTGTCGCCGCTAAGCTTGGTGACGTCGATCACCTCGGCCCGAGCAATATAGTCTTCCAGTTCGTTGACACGGCCCTCATTGAGGCTCTGCGCCTCTTTGGCGGCATGATATTCGGCATTTTCGGACAGGTCGCCATGCGAGCGCGCTTCGGAGATCGCCTCGATGATACGCGGCCGCTCTTGCTGCTGGCGCCAGCGCAGTTCTTCCTTCAATGACGCGAACCCCTCGCCTGTCATCGGGACCTTGTTCATGATGCCTGACCTTTCCTGCCGCCACCCCCGCATTTCGGGGAAAGCCTTGTCGATGGGTATAAAAAGAAAACGGGTCCGGCAGCCTCGGGCTAACGGAACCGTTTCACCGCAATTTTCCCCAATATAGCGATCCTCGCGCGTTTTTCACGCTGAAAAAGCAGGCTTTTTGAAAAATCATGAGCCGACTTGCGCAATTGCCGTCACGGCATGTGCAGCGTGTTGCAGTTGCGACAACAAAAACCGGCTGCGATTGCTCGCAGCCGGCCCAGAGAAGCCGTTGGGGGGTGGGGTCAGCTTCTCATGAAATGGTAGATCTGTTCGGCCAGCATGCCGTATTCGCGCGAATCTTTGCCCGTCCGCTTCTCGATCTCGGCCAGCTGCGCCTGGGCGCCGGCCAGGTCGCCGATCTGCAGATGGGCCTCGCCGAGATATTCGCGCACCAGCGTGTAATCCGGGTTGATGCGCAGCGCTTCCTCGTAATAGCCGAGGCCGACGGTGACACGGCCGGAATGGCGATGCGAATAGCCGAGATAGTTGAGGATGCGCGGATCCTGCTTGTTGGCGGCAAGGCTGAGCACGGCGATCGCCTCGTCATAACGCCCGGCCATGGCCAGGTCGTGACCAGCATCGTAGATGTTGTCGTCGTCCAGCATGCCGTACTTCGGCGCGACGCATTTCTGCTTTTTCTTGTCCCAGACCTGCCCCTTCTTGCACTGGGTGGTGGTTTCGGTACCACCGCCACCGCCGCCGGCCGCAAACACCGGAACCGCAAAGAACTGCAGCGCGACAAGCGCCGCAGCCGCCTGGATCAACACTCTTTTATGCATCGGAGCCTCCTTGAGGGATAATGACAAGCTTGAGGGAAAATGACGATAATGAAAAGCTAACGCCGGGATGCAGACTTTTCATCCCGGAAACCCGCAGCCGCCGAAACTAGTGCGGCCGTGCCTGACCTGAATTCGGTCAAAGGCGGGAGTCAGGGATCAGAACATGACGTGACGCGCGCTGCAAATCCGCTATCATTCGGGAAACGATCAGCGGGGGTGCCCGAGAGTGCAACAGCGCCGTGAGCGGGAATGGGAGCTATCGATCGGCCCGGACACCGTGCGCCTGTTCATTCTCAAGGCAAAGGGACTGAGTGCTGCCGTCAACGAAGACTATGCCGACGGTGCCGAGCATGAGGTCGAGCTCGATGGTGAATCACATGCCAATCACCACCATGACGGTCTGGCGGAGGAAAGCGCGGAAGACCTCACCGAGGAAGAGCTGCGCGAGCTGATCAACGACCTCAACGTCGACGAAGCGGCCGAGTTGATCGCGCTGGCCTGGGTCGGCCGCGGCGACTATGACGCAGCGGAATGGTCCGATGCGGTTGCCGCCGCGCGCGACCGCGCCAACAAGCGCACGGCGAAATACCTGCTCGGCATGCCGCTTTTGGCCGACTGGCTGGAAGAAGGGCTGGAAGCGATTGGCGCGTAACGACGTCGTTACCGTTCGTGATGGGCCGCAGGCAACCTCCGGGCGTTCGCGCCGTTGAGGACGATGGGGTCTGTTGTACTTTCCCGAACATGCAGGGTTGCACTGGTCATGGTCGTCACGGCTCTGCTGCTGACGCAAGCCGACGCCAAACAGCGCAAGAAGCATTACACGCCGCTGTCACAGCGGTTGGAGCAGTTGTTTTCACCGCGGGTCGACTCGCATCCTAAGCCGCGCAGCAAACACCGCCAGAAGCCCAGGCCACAGCGGCACATCACGCCAAAGCAGGTGGAACAAAAGACCCCGGATAAAGAGCCCTCGCCCGCCGATGTTCCGGTGCAGCCCTCGCGCGTTGTCCCGCTGCCCGAGGCGCGTCCTTCAGAGGCGCCGAAGACCGGCGCGGCACCGATCGAAAAGCAAAAGGCCGAAGGTCCGAACCCCCTTGGCGCGCCCAACCGGTCCAATGACGATCGATTCAACGAAGAAAAGTCCCGTTTTAGAAAGCAGGCGCGGCCCGGACCGTCAGCCCCGAAGCCGTCGACCGATAAGCAAAGCGAGCCCGAGCCGCCGGCCGCGGTGCCGATTCCGACACAAAAGCCAGACACTCCGGAACCTGAAGCTCAGCGGCCGGCCGTTGCTCCGCAGCCACCTGAAAAACCCGATGCCGGCGACAAGAAGATGCTGCCTGATCCGCGCTCGGCCGATTTGCCCGATGCAAAAATGCCGGCGGCGGAAGTCGCCTGTCGCGAGCGGCTGACGGCCCTTGGTGTCGAATTCGAGGAGCATAAGGCGGAAAGCAATCCCGACATCGGCTGCTCGATCCCCTATCCCCTGCTGCTGAAGTCGCTCGGAAAATCCATCGCCATCGGCCCCGCGACCGAACTCAACTGCCCGATGGCCGAGGCGGCAGCCCGCTTTGCCGCCGAAATCATACAGCCGGCGGCGAAAGCCGAGTTCGGAGCCGACCTGAAATCGATCAACCAGGCATCGGCCTTTGTCTGCCGGCCGCGCAACGGCACGCGCCATCTGTCGGAACATGCCTTCGGCAATGCGCTCGATATTGCCAGCTTCACGTTGTCGGATGGCAGAAAGGTCGAAGTCGGTCCAACGCCGCCCGAGAAGGACGGCAAATTCCTCAATGCGGTGCGCAAGGCCGCCTGCGGACCGTTCAAGACCGTGCTTGGGCCGGGCGCGGACCCGGACCATTCCCTGCATTTCCATCTCGATCTCGAACCGCGCCGGAATGGTGGCACTTTCTGCCAGTAATGGCCCTCCAGTGATCGTCATGCCGGTGATGGTCTGGCTGCCGCATTTCGGCCGCAGGCATGAACGTGGACGCTGAGTTTTCCTTTACCCTTGATCGTTAAAATCCCATCGATCAAGGACAGGATTCCGCCCATGGCCGCAATATTTCGCGCCGCCGCGAAGGCAAAAAGCGCAGCGATACTGGCCACCGGTCTTGCGCTGGCCGCCGTTTCGGCTTGCAACACTGGCAGCGTGCTGTCGCTGCAGCCGGCCGTCGATGTCGGCTCGCAGACCGCGGCCGTGCCGCAATATGAAGGCATGCAGAAGCTCGTCCCGTCCAATCCCTATATGACTGCCGCCTATCCGCGCATGGACGAGCCGATGTCGGAGCCGCAGCAGATGCCGGCCAGCGAAACCGATTGCCGTGGCGAGCTGAAGCGCCTTCGCGTCGTCTACACCGATGTCCAGCCGATCCATGAGGGACAGTGCGGCATAGACTGGCCGGTCAAGGTCTCCGCCATCGGCGGCATCCAGATGAAGCCCGCCGCGACATTGACCTGCGACATGGCCGCAAGTTTCGCCGCCTGGACCAGCAACGAACTGGTTCCTTCCGCCCGCTGGCGCTATTTCTCGGGCGTCAAGACCATCCACCAGGGCTCAAGCTATTCCTGCCGCAACATCGCCGGCGAAGGAGTCCTGTCCGAGCACGGCAAGGGAAACGCCCTCGACGTCATGAGCATCGAGCTCAACAACGGCGACGACATCGACGTGCGCAAGCCCGGCCTGTTTGCCTTCCGCACCCGCGGTTTCCTCAACAATGTGCGTGCCGACGGCTGCCAGTATTTCACCACCGTGCTCGGTCCCGGCTACAATTACGATCACCGCAACCATTTCCATTTCGACATCAAGAACCGCAAAAGCGGCTACCGCGCCTGCCGCTAAGGCGTTTCACCGTTAAGAAATCAGTCGGGATTGGCGTTCCCTATGGAAGCGATGATTTGCTGGGCCACCAGATCTTGGATGCGCCAAAGGTTCCTGTCGCGGATACCGCTCTCTTCCAACTTGCTGACGGTTCGGAACAGGTATTGAGCCGACGAGCCCCAATGCCCGGCAGCCCGTGCCAGCGTGTCGGCAACCTGCTCCAATGGCAGCCGGCCGGCATAGGCCCTGCCGTCTGGCGCGGCGACGAAAGCCAAGGCCCGCAACGGCCCATCCTTGGTCTTGACCTTGATCCAGCATGGCACGTTGGTCGGCGGATTGGCATCGATCTCGCGGCGCATCAACTGGCCAAGTTGCCCGACATGGTCTTCCGCGGGCAGCCGATAGACGATGCCGTTGCAGCTGCCGCCTCGATCGAGCGCCAGCATCAGCGCCGGCAAATCACGGGTTCCGCGCCAACGGGTCAGCGTCAGGCAGAACGAGCGGTGCCATCCTGGCGCCGTGGCCGGGCGCTGCTCGACATGGGCAAATTCGGGGTTCCAGATCAGCGACCCGTAGGCAAAGACCCATAGCGCTTCAGGCCGATGCTCCGACAGAAGTTGCTCGACAAGACTATCGAACTCCGCGTCTGTATGCTCGGTTGTTCCGGGCTCGGGACCCGGATCCGGTTCGACACGCTCGACCCTTGCGACAAGGTCCGCGGTCAATGCCATCGAGCTGCGACCCACCGGCTTCTTATCCATTGCTGCTCACCCCCCGCAAAAACGATGGCCGACGATAGAACGGCTGCTCGCCGCTGGCCATTGATTTCCAGGGTCCGTCAGGCACAGATACCGCACGGATCGAGCCGCTTTCATGAGCCGACGAAGCCTGCAACGACGCGCATTGACCTGGCTCGCCGCTCTTCTGGCGGTCTGGCTGGCCCTCGCCTATGTCGCTGCGCCGGAATTCTGGACGGTTCGCGACCGCGGCTTTCGCACGCAGACTTTCGAGATGGTGACACACACGCCGCAAGGCATTCCGGGCGACCCGATCAATATCGGCCTTGTCGGTACCGAAAAAGAGATGGTCCATGCCTTCGCCATGGCCGGATGGGATACGGCCGATGGCGTGACGCTAAAGACCGCGATCGAAATCGGTGAGAGCGTGCTGTTCGACCATCCCTATCCTGACGCCCCGGTCAGCCGGCTGCTGTTCGAAGGCCGCGCCCAGGATCTCGCCTTCGAAAAGCCGGTCGGCGGCAGCGCCGACCGGCGCCATCATGTCCGCTTCTGGCGCAGCGATGCGACCGGCGACGACGGCCGAACGCTCTGGATGGGCTCGGCCAGCTTCGACCGCGGCGTTGGTCTCAGCCACGATACCGGCGCCATCACCCACCATATCGCCCCTGACATCGACGCCGAGCGCGATCTCGTGATCCACGACCTGTCGGCGGCCGGCATGGTGATCTCGGTGAGCGACATCCCGGGCATCGGCGCCACCAGGACCGGACGCAACGGCGGCGGCGATCCCTATTTCACCGACGGCAAGGCTGTTGTCGGGGTGCTCAGGCAATTCCCCTGAACCACTGTCATTTTCCAAAAATCATCGCGGACTATTTTCCTGCGGCCCGCCGCAATGCTATTGAGCCCTGATGCTATACGTCGAAATCGCCACCGTGGTCGTCCTCATCTGTGTGAACGGCCTTCTGTCGATGTCCGAGCTCGCCATCGTGTCGTCGCGCCCGGCGCGGCTCAAGGCGATGATCGACCGGGGCGTCAATGGCGCCGGGCGTGCGCTGACGCTCGGCTCCAATCCCGGCAAATTCCTGTCGTCGGTGCAGATCGGCATCACTCTGGTCGGCGTGCTGTCGGGCGCCTTCTCCGGCGCCACGCTGGGCGACAGGCTGTCGGTGTACCTGGCCTCGACCGGCATGCGCGAAAACATCGCCGATCCGCTCGGCGTCGGCATTGTCGTTGCGATCATCACCTATTTCTCGCTGATCGTCGGCGAACTGGTGCCCAAGCAGATCGCGCTGCGCGATCCCGAGCGTGTTGCGGCCCGCGCGGCGCCTGCGATGACCATCCTCGCCACCGTCTCGGCGCCGCTGGTGTTCCTGCTCGACATTTCCGGCCGCGCCATATTGTGGTTGCTCGGCCAGCGCGGCGAGAGCGAGGAAAAAGTCACCGACGAAGAGATCAAGATGCTGGTCGCCGAGGCCGAGCACCACGGCACCATCGAATCTGACGAGCGGCGCATGATCGCCGGCGTCATGCGGCTCGGCGATCGCGCCGTGCGCGCCGTGATGACGCCGCGCACCGAGGTCGACTGGATCAATTTGCAGTCCGATGAGGGTGCCATCCGCAAGCTCTTGATGGAGACCCAGCATTCGCGCCTGCCGGCCGGCGATGGCGGCGTCGACGTCATGGTTGGCGTTGTTCAGACGCGCGACGTGCTGGCCGCCCTGCTTGCCGGCCGCGCACTCGATCCGCGCAAGCATGTGCGCGCCGCCCCCATCGTCTACGACCAGGCCGACGCGCTGGATGTGCTGCAGAAGCTGAAGGAATCCGACGTGCCGATGGCGCTGGTGCATGACGAATACGGCCATTTCGAAGGGATCGTCACACCTGCCGACATCCTCGAGGCCATCACCGGCGTCTTCCGGGCCGATACCGACGCCGGCGACGAGGAAAACGCCGTCAAGCGCGAGGACGGCTCATGGCTGCTCGCGGGATACATGCAAGCCGACGAGATGGCTGACGTTCTCGGTATCGACCTGCCGGAAAACCGCGACTACGAGACCGTCGCCGGTTATGTGCTGTCGCACATGCACCATCTGCCGGCGACCGGCGAATGCGTCGACGCGCAAGGCTGGCGTTTCGAGGTCGTCGACCTCGATGGCCGCCGCATCGACAAGCTGATCGCCACCCGGCTGCCCAGCGGCCATCGCGAAGTGGTGCGTTGACGCTCTGCCGTCAAAGCGAATAGCGCCCTCAGACCGCGGCTTCGATCGGTTCGGCAAGCTTCGGATTGGAGCGCGAGGCGATCAGGCAACTGGCCACGATCAGGGCCGCTCCAGCCAGCGTGGTCCAGGTCGCCGCCTCGTCGAAGAACAGCCAGCCAAACACGATCGCCCAGATGAAGGCGGAATACTCCGTCGGGATTAGATATTGCGCTTCGGCCCGCGCGTAGGACCAGCTCATCAGGAACTGGCCGGAGAGCGACAGCGCCGTCACCCCGGCCAGTGGAAGCAAGAGATTGCCCGGCAGGGCAACCGCGAGCCAGGGAGCGGCGGGGAGAAGGACGGCGGCAACGCACAGGTTCTGGAACAGCATGATCTCGACTGGTTTGGCCACCAGCGCCTGCCGCCGCGAGAGGATCAGATTGTAGGCGTAGAACACCGTCGATGCGAGCACCGCCACCGTGCCAAGCAGGGCATCCCCGGTATAGTTCCCTTGCCCGAACTGTCCGGCCATGATGATGACGACGCCGGCGATGCCCGCCAGCGACGCCCAGATCGCCTGGCGCTGTATGCGTTCGCCCAAAAGCAGCGCCGCCAGCAGGAGAGCGAACAGCGGCGCGACGAAACTAAGCCCGATCCCATCCGCTAGCGGCAATCTGGCAAGGCCCCAGAAGAACGACAGCAGAACGATGCCCACGATCACGGCGCGCAGCGCGTGTAGCCGCAGCACGGAAGGCGTGGGAAGGGAACGCGGCCCCGCCGCCCAGGCCGTGCCCGCGACCACGCTCGCAAGCATGCTTCGCCACAGCACCGTGTTGTAGACACCGACGGCGATGACCAGGATTTTCATCGCCGCATCCATGGCGGACAGAAGGAAGATCGCAAGTGCACAGACCAGCACCGGGGTCATGGGGGAAACGACGCCTGACAGGCTGGGTGACTTCACGGGGCATGCTCATGTGATGGATCGCAGCCGGATATATCAGGGGAGGACGGACAGGCCAGATGGCAGGGCCGTGCATATGGCGGTCCAACCGATCTTCGCAGCCCCTCGATTTGAATTCGGTGCGTTGGCAGCGCCTTTCGCTATCGGCCCCAGCCTGCCCTCACCCATGATTGATCCGCTGGAAGAATGGCAAAAGCAGCCAAAGCCTCTATATCGATTGTCATGGATGCATCGAACGAACACGCGCTAAACGACGAGCTTCTCCAAGATATCCAGCGCCTGTCCTTCGAGTATTTTCTCAACGAGGCCAACCCTGCCAACGGCCTGGTCGCCGACCGCAACACGCCAACGTCGCCTGCCAGCATAGCCGCCGTCGGGCTCGCTTTGTCGTCCTATCCCGTCGGTGTCGAGCGCGGTTTCATGACGCGCGATGCCGCAATCGAGCGGACGCTCGCCACGCTTCGCTTCTTCTGGAACGCCCCGCACGGGCCGGAGCCCGATGCCACCGGCTACAGGGGTTTCTACTATCATTTCCTCGACATGAAGACCGGCCGCCGCGTCTGGAATTGCGAACTGTCCACGATCGATACCGCCCTTTTGCTTGCCGGTGTTCTGGCCGCCGGCGCTTATTTCGACGAGGACGATGAGCTCGAACTGGAAATCCGCCAGCTTGCCGATGCGCTCTACCGCCGTGCCGACTGGCGCTGGGCGCAGAACGGCGGCGCCACCGTCACCCATGGCTGGCGGCCTGGAAAAGGCTTTCTCCGCTACCGCTGGGAAGGATTTGACGAGGCGCTGATCCTGTACGTCCTGGGTCTCGGTTCGCCGACCCACTCGCTAACTCCCGAGAGCTACGCGGCCTGGCTGTCCACTTACAAATGGAAGACCATCTACGGCCGCGAGATGGTATATGCCGGCCCGCTTTTCATCCACCAGTTCTCGCATATCTGGATCGATTTTCGCGACATCCGCGATGCCTTCATGCGCGATCACGACCGGGACTATTTCGAAAACAGCCGCCAGGCGACGTATCTGCAGCGCGATTACGCAATCCGCAATCCGAGGGGGTTCGCGGGCTATGGCGAGAATTGCTGGGGCGTCACCGCCAGCGACGGCCCAGGTCCGATCGCGCGGCGAGCCGATGGACGCCGCTTCTTCGGTTATCTCGCCCGCGGCGCACCGTTTGGCCCCGATGACGGCACGCTGTCGCCATGGGCGGCAATCGCCTCCTTGCCTTTTGCGCCGGAAATCGTGCTGCCGGCGCTGCGCCATTTCCACGAGATGGACCTGCGCGACGGCAACCCTTACGGCTTCACCGCGAGCTTCAACCCGACGATCGCTGCCGACGACGGTCGCGCCTGCGGTTGGGTATCGCCGGACCATGTCGGCATCAACCAGGGGCCGATCGCCCTGATGATCGAGAACTACCGGTCCGACTTCCTGTGGCGATTGATGCGCCGCGTGCCGGCCATCACCACAGGACTGCGCCGGGCCGGGTTTTCCGGCGGTTGGCTGTGACAGGCGGCGATCCTTCGCGCGGGATCGTCAAGGCATCAGCGCGACCTTGCCGGTCCGACTCCACCATCCGGCCAAGGGAGCCGAGAGCGCCTCTTCACGTGAATGAAAAAGGGCGGCGCAAACGCCGCCCTTTGGAAAAATCATCGATCCTTGGGAGGATAAGGCTCAGGCCGCCTGGGCTTCGCCGGCAATCGCGTCGGCCTGACGCGCTGCCTTGAGCACGCGGGCCCACCAGGCAACGTCGTTGACCAGCGCCGTGGCAGCCTGGTTCAGATGCTCGATCTCCTCGAGCTTCTTCTCGCCCTGGCGCACCGCCAGGAAATCGCTCCAGGCAATGTGAACGGCGGATTTGACCGGCGCCATCTGCAATTCGACCGCGGCAAGACGCAAATGTTCGACAGCGCGCGAGCCGCCGACGCTGCCATAGCCGACGAAACCGGCCGGCTTCTTGTTCCATTCATTGGCGGCGTAATCGATGGCGTTCTTCAGCACGGCCGTCGGGCCATGATTGTATTCGGCGGCGGTGAAGATGAAGCCGTCGAATTCGGCGACCTTCTTTTGCCAGCGCTGGGCAACTTCGTTCTGCGACGGCGCCCAGGCGGACGAGGCGACCTCGTCGAAGAAGGGCAGCGGCCAGTCGCGCAGGTCGACGGTCTCGACGTCGATGTCGGCATGAGATTTCGCGATCTTGGCGATCCACTGGGCGGGCACATCGGCGAAACGCGCGGCGCGTGTCGAACCGACGACGATGGCGATTTTGGGCTTGGACATGGGGCTCTCCATATATGCAAAAGCTGGTATCGTTTGGATACCGGCGCTATATGAGATACTGACAAATGGCAGCGCAAGGAGGCACCGTTATGTTACTGAGGCACCCGCACAACACCGAAGACTGCCGCGCCGTCTCGGAAATCCTGCAGCGCGTCGGCGACAAATGGACCGTTCTGGTCGTCGGCAAGCTGGGCGGCGGACCGCTGCGTTTCAATGAGTTGCGCCGCTGTCGGCGGCATTTCGCAGAAGATGCTGACCACCACCTTGCGCGGTCTTGAGCGCGACGGCTTCGTCACCCGAACCGTGTTCCCGACCATCCCGCCACGCGTCGACTATGAGCTGACGGAGCTCGGCCATGAGCTGCTGGTGCCGGTCGGCGCGCTCGGCGAATGGGCGCGGAAGAACACCTCGCGGGTCCAGGCGGCGCGTGAAAGATTCGATGGCGTGCACGCCTGAAAACCGTTGCCCAGCAATAGTTTACGGATTTTGCCGTCGACGACGCGTACCCGGGTTTAACTGGATCCGCCCTTGCATCGTTGGTCACGCCATCGCGACATAGCTGCAGCGTTTCGTTCGCCGGCGCATCATCATTTTGAGGCTGACGAGGTCTTCCGCTGACGGGCCCTCAGGCCTTTGACGCAGGGTTGCTGCAACACACTGCGCCGCACGTCTCTACCCTTGCAGACCGCTGGGCAGTCCGCTCGTTGCCAACGGTCCGGTCGTGCGTGCAGGCAACGCCTGGAAGCTCTTTCCTGATCTCGGTATAAGCGGTCGTGCCAAGCAGGCAGATCACCGCGACAAGGGCCGCCACGAGCCAGACGTTCAGCATATGTTGACGCATTGTCTTCCCTCCGCCGCCCGCAGAATCGGATGTGAAGGCAACCGTTGGATGTCGCGTAGCGCGTCGCCCGCGCGGGGGATGTTACATAAGCGCAAGCTTGGCAGAATCGACGATGTCAACTTTCGGTTGGAATCGGCTTCGGCTTGCCGTCGCTATCCAGCGCCACCATGACGAAATCGGCGTGGGTGACCTTCTCCATCAGGTCGGAGAGGTAGCGCTGCGCCCACGCCTCGACCTTGAGCGTCATGGAGGTGCGGCCGACGCGCTCGACATGGGTGTAGATGCACAGCGTGTCGCCGATCTTCATCGCTTTGGCGAAGGACATTTCCTTGACAGCCGCCGTCACCACGCGGCCCTTGGCCCGCTCGGCCGCACGGATGCCGCAGGCAAGATCCATCTGCGCCATCACCCAACCGCCAAAGATGTCGCCGGCCGCATTTGCATCGGCCGGCATGGCGAGCGTACGCAAGGTCAGATCACCGATCGGCCGTCCGTCCGCGTAATGCACCATCCGAGATTCCCCTGAAGCGATAGCCCTTGATCCCGTAGCGTCATGGACCCAAGAGGTCAACGCGACGGGCGAGGCTCCCGGCGCAATGTCGGTTCCATGGTGGCTTTTCCGACCAGGCGTCTCACGGTCGCTTTTTCCACAAGCCATGCCGGAAGCCGCAGGGGCGCGGCCAAGCCGTCGCGGATAGGCTGCGCTCAGTTTTGCGGAGCCGCCAACACCAATCATGCAGACTTATGACTTCATCATCGTCGGCTCCGGCTCGGCCGGCTCGGTTCTGGCCGACAGGCTGTCGATTTCGGGCCGCTTCTCCGTGCTGGTGCTGGAGGCCGGCGGCAGCGACCGCCGCTTTTATGTCCAGATGCCGCTCGGCTACGGCAAGACTTTCTTCGATCCGGCGGTCAACTGGAACTACAAGCCCGAGCCGGACCCCGGCCTTGCCGGCAATGTCGACCATTGGCCGCGCGGCAAGCTGCTTGGCGGCTCCAGCTCGATCAACGCCATGGTCTGGATCCGTGGCGCGCGCGAGGACTTTGACGACTGGCGCGATGCCGGAAATCCCGGCTGGGGCTATGACGATCTGTTGCCGGGCTTCAAGGCGCTCGAGGACAATGAGGCCGGCGCCGACAAATGGCGCGGCACCGGCGGGCCGCTGCATATCACCGACACGACGAACGCCGTCCATCCGCTGACCAGGCGCTATCTCGCCGCCGGCCAGCAGGCAGGGCTGCCACTCAACCCCGACTTCAACGGCGCCGCCCAGGAAGGCGTCGGCACCTACCAGATCTCGACCAGGAATGGTCGCCGCATGTCGGCCGCGCGCGCATTCCTGCGCCCGGCGATGAAGCGCAAAAACGTCCGCGTCGAGACGAATGCGCTGGCGAGCAGGATCCTGTTCGAGGGCAAGCGCGCCGTCGGCATCGAATATCTGCAGAATGGCGAGACCAAGACGGCGCGGGCCGGCCGCGAAGTCATCCTGTCCGCCGGCTCGATCAACTCGCCGCAGCTCTTGCAACTGTCCGGCGTCGGTCCCTCCGCACTGCTCAAGGGGCTTGGCATCCCGGTCGTCCACGCCAACGAAAATGTCGGCGCGCATCTGCAGGACCATGTCGGCATCAACTATACCTTCAAGGGAAACGTGCCGACGCTCAACCAAATCTTGCGGCCCTGGTGGGGCAAGCTGCTGGTTGGCATGCAGTACATCCTCACCCGCTCCGGCCCGCTGTCGCTGTCGATGAACCATGGCGGCGGCTTCTTCCGAACCGACCCGGCGTTTTCGCGCCCCAACATGCAGCTTTATTTCCAGGCTTTCTCGACCGTCATTCCGAAGAGCGGCGAGCGGCCGATCCTGACGCCAGATCCGTGGCCGGGCTTTTCCATCGGCCTCTCCAACTGCCGCCCGTCCAGCCGCGGCGAGATCATGATCCGCTCCAGCAATCCGCTGGACTATCCCAGGATCGTCGCCAACGCCTATTCCACCAACGCCGATGTCGACGAGATGCTGGCGGCGGTGAAATTCGTGCGCAAGATCGCCTCGATGCCCGCCATGGCCGAAATCATCACTGAGGAGGTTTTGCCGGGCCCATCGATCCAGTCGGATGCTGACCTGATCCAGGATTTCAGGAAGCGCTCAGGCACCGTCTATCACCCGGTCTCGACCTGCCGCATGGGGCCGGACGCCGGGGCCGCCGTCGTCGACCCGCGCCTGAAAGTGCACGGGCTCGAAGGTCTGCGCGTCATAGACGCCTCGATATTTCCCGCCAACATCACCGGCAACACCAACGCCGCCTCGGTCATGACCGGATGGAAGGGCGCCGAACTGGTTCTGGAGGACCAAAAATGAAGATCACCGACGTCAAGACCTGGGTAGTCGGCAACCCGCCGCCCGGCATCGGCGGCAAGTATTTCATCTTCGTCAAGCTGACCACCGATGGCGGCGTCGTCGGTTACGGCGAGGCCTACAACGCCACCTTCTCGGCTCACATAACAGCGAAGCTGGTCGAGGACATGGCCGAGCGTTACCTGATCGGCCACGATCCGCATGACATCGAGACCTTCTTCCGCCGCGCCTATTCCTCAGGATTTACCCAGCGCCCCGACGTTACCGGCATGGGCTGTTTCTCGGCGCTGGAAATGGCCTGCTGGGACATTGTCGGCAAGGAAGCCAACAAGCCGGTCTACAAATTGCTCGGCGGCCAGGTGCATGAGACGCTGCGCTCCTACACCTATCTCTATCCGCACACCGGCAGCGTCCATTCGGAAGACGCGCCGGACGGCAGGAACGTCTACAATGACCCCGAATTGGCGGCCGCCTGCGCGCTCGAATATGTCGAGCAGGGGTTCAACGCCGTCAAGCTCGACCCGGCCGGACCTTATACCGCCTTCGACGGCCACCAGCCGCGCCTGATCGACATCGATGTCTCCACCCGCATGGTCAAGGCGATCCGCGAAGCCGTCGGCACCCGCGCCGATATTCTGTTCGGCACGCATGGCCAGTTCACCGCGTCGGGTGCGCTGCGCATGGCACGCGCCATCGAGCCCTACGATCCCTTGTGGTTCGAAGAGCCGGTGCCGCCGGACATGCCCGAAGTGATGGCTCAGGTGGCGCGAGGCACGTCGATCCCGATCGCCACCGGCGAGCGGTTGACGACCAAGTTCGAATTCGCCCGAATCATCGAGAACCGCGCCGCCACCATCCTGCAACCGGACCTTGGCCGTTCCGGCGGCATTCTCGAAACCAAGAAGATCGCCGCCATGGCCGAGGCATACCACATCCAAATCGCGCCGCACTGCTATTGTGGGCCGATCGTTGGCGCCGCCAACATCCAGCTGGCGGTGACGCTGCCCAATTTCCTCATCCTGGAATCGCTGAAGCAGTGGGACGGCTTCCACGCGACACTGCTCAAGAAGAAGATCGAATGGCAGGACGGCAATGTCATTCCATCGAAGGAGCCGGGCCTCGGCGTCGAGCTGGACGAAGCGGTCTGCGAGGCGCATCCCTACACCGGCAAGGACCTGCATTTGCAGATGATGCAAACGCCGCTGATGCCGTGAGCGAACGCTACGCCTTCATCGGCCTTGGCCATCTCGGCGGCAACCTTGCCGCCAGCCTGTTGCGCAACGGTTTTGTCGTCATCGTCTTCGACCGCGACCCCGCCGCCGTCGAGCGCCTCGTGGCGCTCGGCGCCACGGCCGCGACCAGCCCGGCCGAAGCGGCGGCACAGGCCGGCAATGCCATTACTTGCCTGCCCTCGCCCAAGGTCAGCGAAGCGGTGCTGGCGAATGCCGGCGGCCTGCTCGAGGGTCTGCCCAGGGGCGGCTCCTGGATCGAGATGTCGACCAACGGCCGCGACGAGATCCTGCGCCTCGCCGCCCTCGCCGCGGCCAAAGGCATCGAGACGCTGGAGTGCCCGGTCACCGGCGGCGTGCATCTGGCCGCGGTCGGAAAGATCACCGCGCTTGTCGGCGGCGATGCTGCGCTTTACGAGCGCCATCGTCCGGCCATCGAAGCGATGTGCGCAAAGTCGTTCCTGATGGGTCCGGTCGGCTCCGCGGCGGTGATCAAGGTGATCACCAACATGCTGGCCTTCATCCATCTCGTCGCCGCCGGCGAGGCGCTGATGTTGGCCAAGCAAGGCGGCCTCGACCTCGCGCAATCCTACCACGCCATCGTCGCCTCCTCCGGCAACAGCTTCGTCCATGAGACCGAAAGCCAGCTCATCCTCAACGGCTCCTACGACATTGGCTTCACCATGGACCTGGCACTGAAGGACCTCGGCTTTGCGCTTGCGATGGGCAGGGAGTTCAGACTGCCACTCCAACTGGCGCCGCTTGTGAGTGAGATTTTCCTGATGGGCAAACAGGAATATGGCGGCGGCGCCTGGTCGACCCAGATCGTCAAACTGCTCGAGGATGCCGTCGACATGGATCTGCGCGCGCCCGGTTTCCCAGCCAAGCTGGAAAGCTAAGCCGGGTAAATATGTCCTGCGATTTCAGGCCCTTGGCCGGTTCGCCGGAATCGCCGCTCAAACCACCTGAATCAATCCCTCAACGCCTTGATTCAATATCTCAGCGTCAGCGCTCCGGGCAGGATCTCAAACGTCGCGGGTATACGCCCCGGCGACTCGCCATCTATGTCGACCAGCGCGCCGTTCTTCTCGACATCGCCGATAGGTTCGACCACCACTTTCCGGCCACGCAATATGGTGATGGCCGGATGGTTGCGGTGCCGGCCGCCATAGAGCAGCCGAATATCCCAGATCAGCTTCAGCTTGCCAGCCGCGCGCAGGATGACGATGTCGAACTGGCCGTCGGCGAGTTCGGCGTCCGGGGCGATCATCATGCCGCCGCCGAAGAACTTTCCGTTGGCGACCGCCACCAGCGCCATGCGCGCCTCGACCGGGGTGCCATCGTCGACGGTGATCCGGACATCCTGGAAGCGGTAGCGGATGAACTCGACCACGGTGCGCCAGAAAAACAGCGCCTTGGCCGACATCCTGCCCTTGCGCTTGTCGGCATTGACCGCACGGTCCGTGGCGCCGGACAGGCCGAGGCTGGCGATATTGATGAAGTGCCGGCTGGCCAGCGCGCCATGGTCGTCGATGTAGCAGATGCGCCCGGCATCGACCTTGCGCGCCTTGGCTTCGGCGATCCGCTTCAGCACCGCATCCACCTCTTTCGGCAGCCCGAGCCCGCGCGCGAAATCGATGCCGGTGCCGCAAGGCAGCAAGCCAAGTTCGGTTGTCCGGCCGCTCTCATCGAATGCCTGCAGCAATCCGTCGGCCACCTCGCTGGCGGTGCCGTCGCCGCCGGCCGCGATCACCAGCTCGAAGCCGCTTGCCGCGAGGTCGAGCGCCAGCCTTTCGGCGTCGCCCTCGGCCTGCGTCTCGCGCAGCTCGAATTCGCCGAAATGCTTTTTCAGCGACGCAGCCACCTCCGGCCAATGCCGTTTCAGCCGGCCGCCGCCGGCAATCGGATTGAGCACCACCCCGACTTTCAATGCGTACCCTCCCCGCACCGAGCCGATAGGCTCGATGCTTTGCCGGCATTGAAGCCCGCGCCAGCCGGCGGAGCAAGGGGCACAGCCGATCAGGCGCCAAAAAGCGGGCGGGCTGTCTAATGCAGCTGGAGTCGAAATTCCGAGCTTTGTGGCAAACGATCCCCGATAATCCCGTTATCCACAGGCTCACGCCCATTCCCCAAAACCCTTACCCGGCGTAAGTTTAGCCCATCTCAGGCGGCTACCGATCGCCACGCCGAAAGGCAAAGCGAAAAGGCGGATTTCCTGAGGCCCGTACGGCCCGAAGCGAGAGCAGGCTTGCCTGTTCGAGGGACGGATGCCGAGACCTACGGGGCCGCGGAAAGCGTGCGAACGCCAACGGCGGACCGATGCTGCCATGAAGGACGGCGAAAACCTTCGATGGCGCGCCGAACGAAGCTCGCAAGGGTGGAGAACGGCGTGGTCTGGAACGGGCACTGCCCTCGGGCGGTGACTGGCAGGACCGTCAAAATCAAGGCCGGCATGGCGCGACGACTTTGCGGAAGTTGCTGCCGCGACCGTGTCCTGATCTGACAGGGAGGCGCTGGGAGAAATCCCGGCGCCGACTGTCTTTGGGCCAAGGGTCCGGTCGGCGAAGCGACGCGTAAGAAGCCGATACTTTGCTGGAACGCGATTTCGGCGCTGACGGCACCACTTCATCACCAGGCGCGGTCAGCAATTCACCGACATGATCCCGCGCCTGATCGACAGAGGCGTGTCCTTCGTCGATCGGTGGCAACGACGCGATCATGCTCACCGTGTTTCGGCGGCGGACTTCGCTCCGCCCAAAGGCTCCCGCACGCCGTTCAGCCAACCGTTCCGATCGATCCGGCCACCCGTCGCACCGGGCTGATCGTCGCCGTGCGCAAGCTGCACATCGTGCTGCCGGCGCTGTTCGAAGCAGGCGCGAGGCTGGAGCGCGTCTACAACTGAAGCCGCGCCCTGCACCGCGGCCTGCCCGGCGGGCCAAGCTACTTCTTCGGGCCGATGCCCGGGATCAAATTGAGGCCAGCGTTTATATATTCCGGCCGTATGGCGCCGCTGATGAGCGTGAAGGTGGCGAGCATGATGCAGGCCAGCGCACCGTCATGCCA
The DNA here is from genome assembly GCF_040321145.1 of Mesorhizobium sp. M0514. Lineage (NCBI taxonomy): Bacteria > Pseudomonadati > Pseudomonadota > Alphaproteobacteria > Hyphomicrobiales > Phyllobacteriaceae > Mesorhizobium > Mesorhizobium sp. M0514. The sequence continues at coordinate 51,560 of NZ_JAMYQZ010000002.1, read as the reverse complement.
TGGCCTGAGGGCCAGCGCGTTGACGGCATAGGCCCAGAATGGGAAGGCGAGCATCGACATGACGATGTTGGCTCCCGGAGCCTCCGCATTGTCGGCTGAATCGCTGACCGATTTCAGATACACCGGCGTCATCGCCAGCGCGACGATCAACATGATCCATGAAATGGTCCAGACGCTGATACCGGCCATTTCAATCTTATAGATGGCTGCCTGCACCTTACCCGGAATGTCCCCCGGATTGCCTTTGGTCTCTTCCGCCACCGCATCGGTCAACGCCTTGGCAACCGGCTGCTCGGTGGCATTGACCAGGATGGAATTGACGAAGATGAAAAATGCCACGACTTCGGCAGGCACGTACTTCGCCACCCGGTCGAGATAGCCGTCGCCGCCTTTCGATCCTTGATCTCCTTGCTTGTCATCGTCGACGCCGAGCGGAGCATCGCCTGGAATGCCCTCGAGCGTTGAATCCCTTTTCGGCACAGGCTCGGCGGACCGGACAATTCTTCCCATGACAAACCCCTCCTATATTGTTGTATCGCCCCGTGAGTATCGTAGTAGAAAACCGGGCCAAGAAACAGTTGTCGCGGCCATAGCCGACAAGATTTATTCAGGCTTCTTCCTGCAAATGCATCACGCCCCCGCCCTATTGCTACCGGGTGTCTCGAAATCCACCTGTAGTGAGCGGTACCCAAAAAACGCATCCCCCGGCTCATCGCGTGATCGCGGCCAAAATCCCGCCTTGTTCGCGCGCGATGGAAGGACTGGCTGCCGGGGGGCAATCCGAAGGACAAGACCGTGCTCAAGACCGCCCTTGTCGCCATGACCATTGTCGGCTGCGACTGCGACGCCAAGCTTTGCGAATATATCGGCGAGACGCCGGCGAAGTGGGCGACCATCGCCGACTGCGAAGCGGCGATGAAAAGCCAGATGCTGCACCAGAAGAACTTCGACTATCCGCTGGTCTCCGGCATATGCCGCAGCAAGGGGTCGGCGTCTTCTTCGCAACTGGCGGCGGCCGCATCCCGCCCGGAACTGAAGCCGGCCAGCCGGAATGTCCAAACCCCGTTGCCGCCGGAACTGAGCCATCGGCCGAGCGTTTCCGTCGGCTCCCCGACGACGGCCATGGAGGCAGCAGCGGTACGGCCCGTCGCCTACGAGCAAGTGGTCGATGGCGGAACAGGCGTGCTCTACCGCACCAGGAACGGCTACGCCGTGGTGAAGACAGATCTCGGCCGCGTCGCGTCGGCAACGGTCGGCATGGCCAAGCGGTCCGCGAACTGGCTGGCAGGGCTGGTGCCGAGCGGGTTGTGAGCGGCCTGCCGTTCGGACCATACCACGCTGTCGCACTGCCGTTGAAAACTCCAGATAGATGCATGATGGTGTCAGGCATCGACACGCAGGAGCGCCATTTCATGAAGCATGCAGTTCGAACCGTGCTGTCCCTGGTGCCGGCCTTGGCGCCGGTTCCGGCCGGTGCGCAGGATTCCGGCCAGGGCGGAAGCGCGTCGCATGAATTCGTTTCGACGCGCGGCGCTTTAGGCCTCGCCATCCGTCGCGCCGATCTTGCGCACCAGCGCCGCGGTCGCCAAGATCGCGCCCATATCGGCGATCATCGGCGCGATGTGCTTGGTGTAATCGAGTGGCACGGAAATGGCGGGCAGTTCGAAGAAATTCTTCGGCTGCGGCAAGAGCAGGAAACCATCGCTGCCATTAAGTGCCACCCGCGCCGGATCATCGCGCCATGTCTCGTGCAGCCATTTCAGCGCCTGCGCCAACCGGCCGCTCACCAGCGGCTGCGCGGCGGCGACATTGTCGGTGCGAAATTCGTAGTCGCCGTCGAGCAGCGGATCGCCGCTGGACAGTTCCTGCATCTTGCCGGCGAAGATGCCGCGGAAGAAACCGACCACCGCGTTGCTGCGGCGCGTCGCGACCAATATGCCGGGGAACGGCGCGATCGTTTCGAACGCAACGATGACGCCCTTGAAGACCGTCGACGAGCCTTTGCCCGAACCTTGGCGCAACTCCGCCTCGTAGAGCTCGAACGGAAAATCCTCGTAGCGGCCTGACACGATGTCGTCGAAGCTCTGCCGGTTGAAGGCGCCGACCACGGCGCGCGGCAGCCGGTCGAAGGAATTCGGCGTCACGCTGTGCTGATAGCGCACATCCCTGATGAAGCCGAAGATGATCGGCAGCAGCGTCTCACGGAACGATTGCTGCAGCCGCGTCGCCGGCCTGATCGCCAGGAAGTACAGCAGCAGCGCCGCGAAGAAACCGCCGGCATAGAGGAACACATGCGGCGTCGAGAACCATTGCTCGTTCAAGTCGGCGACCTTGTTGAACAGCCAGGCCACCAGCACGACAAAAACCAGCAGCAGCCCCAGAAACACCGGCACCCGCCAGCGCACCTGGCGGCAGGCCGAAGCCCGTCCAGCCTCATAGATCTCGATATTCTTCCTGATGCCGGCGACCACCGCTTCATCAGGCATGAACTCAGCTGCTTCCATCGCCCCCTCGCAAAGTCCTATTATACCTATGATAACGGGAAAGTTGTCAGTCGCCAAAGATCGCCTTCAGCCTGGCCTGGACCTTGCCCTTCACCCGGCCAGTCAGCGCCTCGACCGGAACCAGCCGCTCATGCCCGCCTGCGCGCAGCCGCATGAAGGGATGCATCCGGTACCCGGCGATCGCACCGCGCATGCCGAGATCGGCGCTGACATCGACGACGAAAATGCCGGCGATGCGGCCGGGCCAGGGCTGCCGCGCCAGCGCCGTGCCGAGGAAGTCGCCAAGCCCGTAAGCCACGAGCGTCTTGCCGACCCATTGCACCGGCTGCACGACATGGGCGTGGTGCCCGGCAATCAGCCCGACGCCGTGACCGGCCAGCACCCTCGCCAGCATTTGCGTTTGCGGCTGCGGAAAATGCCGGAACTCCCAGTCCCAGTGCGGCACCGCACAGGTGAGATCGATATTCTTGTCGGCCGCGCCTCTCGGCCATGCCGCCGGATCGCCTTGCATCGAGACAAGCTCGGTGAATGGCCCGGCGTCACCATTGCGCCACAGTGTGAAGGCGGCAAAGCCGATCGTCAGCGGCCCGGCCTTGACCTGCTCGACCGGTCCTTTTTTCGCGGTGCCGATGGTGCGGATTCCAAGCCGCTTCAACGCCGCAACGGTCTCGTCGAAACCGGCGACGCCCTGGTCGAGCACATGGTTGTTGGCCAGCGACAGCACGAGCCTTTCGCGCGCGATGCCTACGGCGGCAAGCGCCGCGGCAAGAAACCGCTCGCTCATCGCATGGTGAGTGCCAAGCCGCGTGCCAAACGCCACGCTCGGCCGCTCGACGACCGGACTTTCGCAATTGCCGATCACCAGATCGGCTGAGCCCAAGAGCTTTGCGATCTCCGGATCGCACTCCGGCGCACTATGGTTGGCCACCGCCGAAATATCGCCGACAAAGGCCAGCCGCACCTTGCGCCCTGGCGGTGGATCGATGAGTGTCGTTGCCGCGATCGGCGCAAAATCCCTGACATCGCCGCCGAGAGACGGTTTCAGGAAGCGCGGCAGCCATGACAGTTTGTAGGAAAGCGGATAATTCGACACGCGACGCCCAATCGTTTGCCCAATCGGTTAGCTTGTGTAGACGGTCTGCCCGGGAAGTGTCGACCGTCAGTCCTTGAAACACTGCCGCCGGCAGACACGGCGCCAAATGCGTGTAATGTCTGCGCATCGCATAGTGGAGGGATGAGATGACACGTTTTGCAGGCCTGCTGGCGTCCGCCCTCCTCCTGTTGCTGCCTTTATCTTCGGCCCGCGCCGCCGCGCCCGAAGCGGCAACCGCTTTGTTCGAGGCCAAAACGGTGACCGAGCGCAACGCCGCGCTTACCACGCTCGAGGCTGCAGCCCAGGGCGATCCGGCGTCAGCCTATGCCGCCGGCGCCGGCGAATTCTTCACCGCGCTGGAAATCCTCGCCGGCGGTCTGCACCGCCACGGGTTCGAAAGCCCGCAATCCTTCATGCTGCCGCTGATGCGGCTGCCGATTCCGGACAATCCCAAGCCCGAACCGCTGACCTATGAGCAGTTCCGCGCCATTCTGGTCGCCTTCCGCGACCGGCTGGAGACATCCGCGGCCACTCTGGGCTCGGTACCCGCCGATGCCGATATCGGCATGGTCGTCGACCTCACCCATGCCGGCATCGATCTCAACGAAGACGGTGCCATCGCGCCGGATGAAAGCATGGCCGCGATCATGGCCTCGCTGTCGCGCGGCGGTATCTCGTCGGACGGCGCCGCTCCCTCGCTCACATTCCGCTTCGACCGGGCCGACGGTTTCTGGCTGCAGGGCTATGCCGAATTCCTGATGGCGCAGGCCGATTTCTGGCTGGCGCATGATTTCAGGACCATGTTCGACGGCTCGTTCCACATGCTGTTCCCGCACGCCAAACTGCCGCTGCAGGACGTTCTGGTGCCTCCCGCCGGGGACATGGGCAGCAGCATCTTCTCATCGGAATGGCGCATCGCGGATTTCATCTCCATGGTTCACCTCGTCAACTGGCCGGTGGTCGAGCCCGAGCGACGTCAAGCGGCGCGCCGCCATCTGCTCGAAATGATCCGGCTGTCGCGCCAGGACTGGAAGGCGATCCGCGCCGAGACCGACAATGACCGCGAATGGCTACCGGGACCGCAGCAGAAGGGCGAGAACCCGCTCACCGGGCTCGAAGTCGGCGAGGAGCAGGTCGAGGCCTGGCTCGCCACTCTGACCATGGCCGAAGACCTTTTGGAAGGCCGCAAGCTGCTGCCGCATTTCCGCATCACGGCCAGCACCGGCCAGGGCATCAACATGAAGCGTTTCTTCGAAGAACCGAAGCCTTTCGACCTAGTGCTGTCGATTACCGGCCCGGCCATCGCGCCCTACCTCGAGAGCGGTGAGATCGTGACCAGCGGCGAGTTCGACCAGATCCAGCGTCAGTTCGGTGGCGGTGGGTTTTTGACCTTCGCGCTGTGGTTCAATTGAGCAGGTGGCCCGGCTTTGCGTGACACAGCTCCTGACACCCTTGTGTCAGGAGCTTCGACCCGCTTAGTGTCCCTTGCCACTGCACTCTTTCCATTTTGGCGGACTCTGCCCATATTTGGGGCATGGCCAAACTTCCCGAGAAAAAGACACCGTCTCCGGCGGGTGACAACAGCGCTTCGCTGCCCAAGCGGCGCAGCCCGTTGACCGATTTCCTCGATGCTTCGGAGCCCTTGCACAAGGGTGGCTTCGCCGAGGCGCCGCAGGCTGACTTCACCGGCACGCCGCTGAGCGGCTCGATTGCCGACTGGGCCGAGCAGATCGAGCAGGAGGCCGAGAAGGAAGGCCGTCTCACCGGTAAGGGCGATGGCAAATCACCAAGGTCCGCGAAGAAGATCCCGGAGCGGTCCGCTGCGCCCGGCCGCAGTTCGCGCGGGACCTCGATGGGTGGCGCGGCAACGGCGCGCGAGCGCACCGCCGCCGGCCTCAACCCGGTCGCCGGTCTCGACATCTCGCTGGAAGACGCCGAGACGATGGCCTCGGGCAGCGTCACCGCGACGGTCGCGGCGCTGTCGGCGCTGATCGAATCCGGCAACCCGCTGCACAAGGACGGCGTGCTGTGGACGCCGCACCGCCCTGCCCGCCCGGAAAAATCCGAAGGCGGCATCGCTATCAAGATGGTGTCGGATTTCGAGCCGGCCGGCGACCAGCCGACCGCCATCAAGGATCTTGTCGAGGGCGTCGATAACAATGACCGCACCCAGGTACTGCTCGGCGTCACCGGCTCCGGCAAAACCTTCACCATGGCCAAGGTGATCGAGCAGACGCAGCGCCCTGCCTTGATCCTGGCGCCCAACAAAACGCTGGCCGCGCAGCTCTATTCCGAGTTCAAGAAATTCTTCCCAGACAATGCGGTGGAGTATTTCGTCTCCTATTACGACTACTACCAACCGGAAGCCTACGTTCCGCGCACCGACACTTTCATCGAGAAGGAATCCTCGATCAACGAGCAGATCGACCGCATGCGCCATTCGGCGACGCGTTCGCTGCTCGAGCGCGACGACGTCATCATCGTCGCCTCGGTGTCCTGCATCTACGGTATCGGCTCGGTCGAGACCTACACGGCGATGACCTTCCAGATGCAGATCGGCGATCGGCTCGACCAGCGGGCGCTGCTCGCCGACCTCGTCGCCCAGCAGTACAAGCGCCAGGACATCAATTTCGTGCGCGGCTCGTTCCGCGTGCGCGGGGACACGATCGAAATCTTCCCGGCGCACCTTGAGGACCGCGCCTGGCGCATCTCGATGTTCGGCGACGAGATCGAGGCGATCACCGAATTCGATCCGCTCACCGGCCAGAAGACCGGCGAGCTGAAGAGCGTCAAGATCTACGCCAACTCGCACTATGTGACGCCGCGTCCAACGCTCAACCAGGCGATCAAGTCGATCAAGGAGGAGCTCAAGCACCGGCTGGTCGAGCTCGAGCGCGCCGGCCGCCTGCTGGAGGCACAGCGGCTCGAACAGCGCTGCCGCTTCGATCTTGAGATGCTGGAAGCCACCGGCTCCTGCGCCGGCATCGAGAACTATTCGCGCTATCTCACGGGACGCCAGCCGGGCGATCCGCCGCCGACTTTGTTCGAATATATCCCGGACAATGCGCTGGTCTTCATCGACGAAAGCCACGTCACCGTGCCGCAGATCGGCGGCATGTATCGTGGCGACTTTCGGCGCAAGGCGACGCTGGCGGAGTATGGTTTTCGCCTGCCCTCCTGCATGGACAACCGTCCGCTGCGCTTCGAGGAATGGGACGCCATGCGACCGCTCTCCGTCGCGGTTTCTGCGACACCCGGCGCCTGGGAGATGGAACAGGCCGGCGGCGTGTTCGCCGAGCAGGTCATCCGCCCGACCGGCCTGATCGATCCGCCGGTCGAAGTCCGCCCGGCGAAAAGCCAGGTCGACGATGTCGTCGGCGAAATCCGCGACACCACGGCCGCCGGCTACCGCACGCTGGTCACCGTTTTGACCAAGCGCATGGCCGAAGACCTGACCGAATATTTGCATGAGCAAGGCGTGCGCGTTCGCTACATGCACTCCGACATCGACACGCTGGAGCGCATCGAGATTCTGCGCGATCTCCGCCTCGGCGCTTTCGACGTGCTGGTCGGCATCAACCTGCTGCGCGAAGGCCTCGACATTCCCGAATGCGGTTTCGTCGCCATCCTCGACGCCGACAAGGAGGGCTTTCTGCGCTCCGAGACGTCGCTGATCCAGACCATCGGCCGCGCCGCCCGCAACGTCGACGGCAAGGTCATCCTCTATGCCGACCAGGTCACCGGCTCGATGGAGCGGGCGATGGCCGAGACCAACCGCCGCCGCGAAAAGCAGATGGAATGGAACGCGGCCAACGGCATCACCCCGGAATCGGTGAAGTCGCGCATCTCCGACATTCTGGACTCGGTCTACGAGAAGGACCATGTCCGCGCCGACATCTCGCAGTTCACCGACGGCGCCGGCGCGATGATGGGCAACAATCTGAAGGCCCATCTCGACGCCATGGAAAAGCAGATGCGCGACGCCGCCGCCAATCTCGACTTCGAGAAGGCCGCCCGCATCCGTGACGAGATCAAGCGGCTGCGCGAGATGGAACTGTCCATCTCGGAAGACCCGCTGGCCAAATACGCTGACATGGAAAGCCCGGTCTCGGGCCGCGAGAAGGGCAAGCACAACAAGGGCGTGGCCAAGCACCGTACGGCTGAGGAACAGGAGCGTTTCCGCAAGTTCGACGACGCACGCGCGGCTGAAGAGGCGGCCAGGGCTGCCCGGTCCAACCTCTTCCGCAAGCCGGCGCTCGACGAGATGGGTGCCGAGGGCGCCGTGCCGGTGAAGAAACCGCTATTTGCCAAGCCGTCGATCGACGATATGGGGCCTGGTACCGACATGCCGACACCGTCAGGCGCGGTGTCGCGCTCGCTGTTCAAGAAACAGTCGGCGCAGGAAGCGCACGGCTCCGACTTCGGCATTCCGGGCGGCGCCACCAAGCCACTGTTCAAGAAGAATTCGCTCGACGAGATGACCGTGCGGCGCACGGAAAAGCCGGTCGAAGGGAAAGTGCCGGCCAAGCCCCAGCCAATCTCCCCCCGAGTGGAGGAGATGCCCGGCAGGGCAGAGGGGGGCGCGAAGGAACGCGACGATTCCCCAAAGCCATTCGTTCGCCAGCGCGCCGGCATCGGCTCCTACGAAGACCCAGGCGACGCCCGCCGCGAAAAGCGCCGGCCGGGCAAGACGGGACGGCCGGGGAAATAGCACCTCTTTCCTTCTCCACTTGTGGGAGAAGGAAAGAGCGCTCCACCACCGCCGCATCCGTCGCCCACTTGCCTCCACCCCCGCCTTTGGTGTAATCGCTCCACACACTCAAAGTTTTGTCTTGAAAGGAGGGCTGCGTGTCTATCGATCACCATCATCAGCGTGGCCCGATTTCTGCCCTGCGAGTTCGCTTGCAGGGTTGACCAGGGACATTACGGGTTTTCCCGTTTCGATTTTTTGGTCTGCCTTTCGTGGTGCGCAAAGCTGAGCCTGATGGCCGGCAAGCACACCGTCAAAGTGCATCCGGAGTTGTCTCCGGCGAGACCAGAGAAATCGCAATGGCCCTGATCAGCCTCAAATCCCTCGGCGTCACCATGAGTGCGCCGCTGTTTTCCAATCTCGACCTCACCATCGGCGCCGGCGACCGGCTCGGCATCGTCGCCGCCAATGGCCGCGGCAAGTCGACCTTGCTTAAATGCCTGACCGGCGCGCTGGAGCCGACCTCGGGCGACATTTCTCGCACGCGCGGCCTGCGTGTCGGCCATGTCGAGCAGTCGGTTCCGCCTGCCCTTCTTAGCCGCAGCTTCCATCAGGTGGTGGCCGATGCCTTGCCGGCCGAGCAGGCCGACAGCGAGATGTGGCGCGTCGATGTGGTGCTGGATTCGCTCGACGTGCCCGAGCCGATGCGCGAACGGCCGATGCAGGCGCTGAGCGGCGGATGGCAGCGGCTGGCGCTGATTGCCCGCGTCTGGGTCACCGACCCCGATGTGCTTTTGCTCGACGAGCCCACCAACCATCTCGACCTCGCCAAGATCAGCCAGCTGGAAAGCTGGCTGAACGCGCTGCCTCGCGAGGTGCCGGTGGTCATCGCCAGTCACGACCGCGCCTTTCTCGACGCCGTCACCAACCGCACGCTGTTCTTGCGCCCGGAGGACTCGCCGGTGTTTGCACTGCCCTATTCCAGGGCGAGGCAAGCGCTCGACGACCTGGACGCTTCGACGGCGCGCCGGTTCGAGCGCGACATGAAGGTGGCGCAGCAGCTGCGCAAGCAGGCCGCCAAGCTCAACAACATCGGCATCAATTCCGGCAGCGACCTTTTGACGGTGAAGACCAAGCAACTCAGGGAACGGGCGGAGAAGCTGGAAGACGCCGCGGTATCGGCGCATCGCGAGAAATCAGCCGGCGCGATCCGGCTGGCCAACCGCGGCACCCATGCCAAGGTGCTGATTACGCTGGACGACGCCACGGTGGAAACGCCGGACGGCATGCTGCTGTTCAAGACCGGCAAGCGCCACATCTGCCAGGGCGATCGCATCGTGCTGCTCGGCCGCAACGGCGTCGGCAAGTCGCGTTTCGTCGATCTGATCCGCAACGCCATCGCCGAGCCGGACACGGTGCCGAACGTCAAGGTGACGCCGTCGACGGTGCTTGGCTACAGCGACCAGGCGCTGGCCGGCATCAGTGGCGACGACACGCCGCTGGCCCTGGTCTCGCACCGCTACGATGTCGGCGAGCAACGCGCCCGCTCGCTGCTTGCCGGCGCCGGCGTGGTCATCGAGATGCAGGAGAAAAAGATCGGCGTGCTGTCCGGTGGCCAGAAGGCGCGGCTGATGATGCTGGCGCTCAGGCTCGCCAACCCTAACTTCTACCTGCTCGACGAGCCGACCAACCATCTCGACATAGACGGCCAGGAAGCGCTGGAAGCGGAACTGCTGGAACATCAGGCGAGCTGCCTGCTCGCCTCGCATGACCGTTCCTTCATCCGCGCCATCGGCAACCGCTTCTGGCTGATCGACAAGCGGAAGCTGACCGAAGTCGAAGACCCCGAGGATTTCTTCCGCTCGGTGGCTGAAACGGCGGGCTGAGGAACTACCACCATGGGCCGTACCGTGTTGCGGCCCATGCTTTCGCATCTCCCGCAAATATTTTCAGCGCTCTGTCGGATCGCCTGAACCTGCTGCGTCCTTGGGATGCCGACACGATGATGCCGGCTTCATCTGAGGAGAACGCATCATGTCCATTCTGTCATCCATAGGCCGCGTCGCCGCCCGTTACGCACAGAACCGCGCCCGCTATCGCAGCGAGCGCGAGCTTCTGGCCCTGCCGATCGAACTGCGCAAGGATATCGGCTGGCCGGAAATCCTCATCGACGCGCAAAACGGCCCGCGGATCTGCAGGGCGCCCTGACCATGCGGTCGGGAAAATCGATGCAGGCCGCCGCGGGGCGACCGTTGCTCAGTCATGCGTATCGCCCGACAGCGGCGTCGCCTGCATCGATCGACGCTTTTCGAACGCCTCGAACCAGCGCGTCAGCCGCGCCCGCGCGCGAAAGGACGGCAGCTGGCGGAACGTCATCCAGGACAGCGTGGTGGCAAGCGCTATGTGGCCGACATGGAGCGATGTCTCGTCGTCCAGCGCGCTTTCGATCCAGTCATAGCTGGCCTCGATTTTTTCCCGGTAGCCTTCGGCAAGCGCTGCATAGCGCAACTGTTCGGGCCGCCTTTCCGTCTCCCAGCGCAGGCCTATGCCCGTCTGCGCCAGGCCTTGGGCGACCGCCTGCAGCCGCAACGCCTGCCAGCGCGCTTCGCCGTCCTGCGGCAGCAATTTGCGGCCATCATGCAGCGTATCGAGATAGGCGCAGATGACATCGGAATCGAAGAGCGGCGACGCATCCGGCCGCAGCAGCACCGGCACCTTGCCGAGCGGGTTTTCGGCGTAGACACGGGCATTGCGCAAGGTCGGGCTGGTCTCGTGATGAATGACCTCGAGCCGGTCGGCAAGCCCGACCTCATGGGCGAAGACGAGCGCCTTGCGCGCAAAGGGCGAATGGGTCTGGTAATAGAGGATCATTGTCGTCTCAGCGGGTTGGAGAAGCAGTCCCCTTTTCTAGCCTGCTCATACCGAGGATTGCGCTCTGATTGGGCGCCGCCGACGCAAGTTCATTTCACCCCAAAAATCGCATCGGCCCAAAAAATCGCATCAGACATGTAGGATTGCCGCCGCCTCGTTCGTCCTGAGGTTCGCAAAGGCCAGACCAAGCGCCCAGACCAAACCCAAAGAGGAACAAGACATGACCGACCAGACCCCCATTCAGCCGGCCGCGAAAGTTCTCGGTGGATTGACCCCCTATCTGCAGCTGGACGGCGCCTTCAAGGCCGCCGAATTCTACAAGAAGGCCTTCGGCGCCGAGCAGGTGTTCTTCTATCCGCCCGATGAGCAGGGCCGCACCATGCACATCCATCTCCACATCAACGGCTCGACGCTGATGATTTCCGATTTCTACCCCGAAAACGGCATGCCTGCCGTCAAGCCGCAGGGCTATACCATGCAGCTCCATCTCGGCGCCGACGAGATCGATGACTGGTGGAAGCGCGCGGTCGATGCCGGCTGCGAAGTCGCAGTGCCGCTGCAGCTGATGTTCTGGGGCGACCAGTGGGGCAACATGCGCGATCCCTTCGGGGTCGAATGGGCGATGAACGCGCCGGCGAAGAAAGACTGACCACCGCTGACAAAGCTCCTCACCGGCTGACGCCGGTAAGGAGCTTTGTGAGATACTCCAAGGAGAACCTGATGTCCTATGTCGATGGTTTCGTGCTCGCCGTGCCGAAGGCAAATATCGATGACTACAAGAAGCTGGCCAACCTCGCAGGCCCGATATGGAAGGAACACGGAGCGCTCGCCTATGTCGAATGTATCGCCGACGACGTGCCCTATGGTGAGTTGACCTCGTTTCCGCGTGCCGTTCAGGCAAAAGACGACGAGATCGTCGTCTTTGCTTGGGCCGTCTATTCGTCCAGGCAAAGCCGCGACGCGGTAATGGCCAAGGTGATGGCCGATCCCCGTTTGACACCCGATTTGGGGCCCATGCCCTTCGATATGAAGCGCATGATCTTCGGCGGCTTCCAGCCCTTCATCGAGCTTTAGCCGCTGCTCAGGCCAGCTTGTCCAGCAGCGGCTTCAACCTGTCGCCATAGCGCTTCCAGAGATCGACCGAGCCCTGATACATCGGCTGGCGCACCTGCGCGGCCGAGGCCGTGCGCACCGGGCGGTCGGTCTCGTGGAACGACAGCGCCTTGTCGTCCCAGGACAGGCCGAGATGCCCGATCAGCGCCCGCGTCTGTCCCTCCTGGTCGGCCACGAAATCCTCGTAACGCACGTCATGGACGACGCCCGGCAGAACATCGTGCCAATGCGTCATGATGTCGGTGTAGATGTTGTGGAAATCGGCGAGCTCGCCCAGATCATAGCCGTAGCGGTGGTTGTCGCCGCGGAAATGCACTTTGTAGATCGAAAGGCAGGTCGCCGCCGCATCGCGCGCGCAATGGATGATCTTGGCTTTCGGCAGCATCATATGGATGAAGCCGATGAGCAGGAAGTTGCCGGGCATCTTGTCGGTGACATGCCTGAAGTTGGGATAGCGCTCATGCAGCATGTCGAGATAGGCTTGGCCCGCCTCCGCAAACTCCGCGTCGGATACATCGACCAGTCCCCAGGGGAAACCTCCCGGCATGGTCAGCGGAAATTGCTTGCCGACCGCGGTTTTCAACATGCTGAGCTCGCCCGCGCCATAGACTTGTGGATGGCTGGCGATGATCTGTTCGACCAGCGTGGTGCCGGAGCGCGGCATGCCGACGACGAAAATCGGCGTGTCGTCGGAGATTGCACTTGGCTTGTGCTTTTCGAAAAAGCCGGCGTTGAACACCGTCTTCATCGCCTCGAATTCGGCCCGCGTCCTGACCGGATCATAATCGATGCCCTTGCGGCGGATCGCATTGCCTTCAGCGAAATAGTCGAAGGCCCTGTTATAGTCCTTCAAATCGTCATTGGCCTTGCCGAGACCGAAGGACAGCTGCATGCGTGCCAGGCTGTCGGCCGGCGCCTTGGCATGCTGGGCCTCCATGCCGGCGAGTTCGGCGTCGCGCTCCTTCTGGCGCTTGACCTGCGTCAGCATCAGCCAGGCCTTTGCCATGCCTGGCGTGATCGCCAACGCCTGCCGAAACAGGTCTGCCGCTTCATCGAGCTTGCCTTTTTCCATCAGCCCGACGCCGAGCCCATGCAACAGGTCGGCATCCTTGGGCCGGATCGTCAGCGCCTCGCGAAAGGTCGCCAGCGCCTCATCCAGACGACCGGCTTCCTGCAACGTTTCGGCAAGCCCGATGCGGGCGCGGACATGGAAGGGATTGCGCCCGATTGTGCCGCGATAGATGTCCTCCGCAGCCTCGAACTGGCCGAGCTGTTTCAACGCCGAACCCAGATTGTCGCGTGCCGCGAGCTGGTCGGGCTTGAGATCGACCGCGCCGCGGAAGAAATCGGCGGACGCGGCAACGCGGCCGAGATCGCGCATCACCGTGCCGAGATTGTTGAGGAAATCGGGATTCTTCGGCTGCAGACGCACAGACTGCTCGATCAGCTCCAGCCCTTCGGGGCTGCGCCCGGTCTGGTGCAGCAACAGGCCCAGGAAATGCGCCGCTGCCGGGTGATTGGCCTTGCGCGCCAGCACCTGCCGGTACAGCGTCTCGGCCTCCTGCCGGCGCCCGGCCTGATGCAGCTGCAGCGCCTGCTGCACATATTGGTCGAGGCCCAGCGGCGCCTGTCCGCCAGCTCCAGCACCCGCCGCTCTTCTCTGATCTCTGTTGATGGGAAACCTGCCGTGTTTTGTCCGCTTGCCGCGATCTAGGCCATCGGCGCTGCAGGTTCAAGGGAAGAGTGGGCTCGCCAAGGGCGCGGACCTCTTCGAAACTCTAGAGGAATTCCAGGAAAATGTAGCGTTCAAATCAGCCGGTGGCTCTCGGCGAGCCGGCGCTCCCGCCGTAGCGTGCCGTCGGTGTCGGCAATCTTGCGCCGTGCCGCTTCGTCGCTTCTTATCGTCAGGCGCACTGATATTGCCTTGGGGAAGAGGACGATTGGCTCGATTGTTGCGGTCGGACGATCCGGCGTTTTCATGAATCTCATATATTTTTGCCTTTCGTAAAAAATAATCTTAGGGGCACCGGAATAATTTTCCGATGCTCTCTAAATAAGAAATTGGCTGATATTGTTCCACAGTAGCAGATTTATTAGGGGTTTATACGAGAAATTTTTTATACCGGTCGAGCCGTGGCGGAAATCAGCTTGAATAACCAACAATTTCGGATTATTGATCTGAGATCGTTTTTTGGGTCAAGCTTGGCATATAGCGGCGTCGGAGATACTCGACCCGCCAAACTCATTCCAATCGCCGATGGTTGAGTTCCCGGTTGATGCCGGAAAGCATCGACGAACCAGAGCCAAGCCAATGCCGGATCGCACCACCCGTTCCATCGCCCATTTCGCGGCACCCTTCGTGCTTAGCGGGCTGGAAGGGCAACTGCCGGCCGGCGACTATGACATCGATCACGACGAAGAGCTGATCGAGGGCATGTCGCGGCTTGCCTGGCGTCGCGTCGCCACCTTCATCCATTTGCCGGCAAGGGCGGTGAAGAACCCGGCCACCAGCCAGCTTGTCGCCATCGACTACCTCGAACTCGAAACAGCGCTGAGGCGCGACCAGGAGAACGCAGCATGATCCGCTTCCAGCAGAATGCGCGTCCGCGCACCGACACGCCCTCGCACCTCTTCGCCATCGGCCAGACCGTGCGCATGAAGAGCCGCAGCGGGCTCGCCCAGAAGACCGCCGAGCTGTTTCAGATCAAGAGCAGATTGCCGGTCAAGGATGGCTCGCCACAATATCGCATCCGCAGCGAGCAGGAGACGTATGAGCGGGTCACCACGGAAGACAACCTCGAAGTGGCGGACGCCCCGGCTGTCCCCGACAGCCCGGCCGTCTGACACCGCACCCACCCAGCACGTACGAAGGAACAGACAGATGGCCAAGGGTCAGCAGCGCAGCAATCGCGAAACGCGCAAGCCCAAGAAAGACAAGGTGGTGGCCAAGGCCGCCTCCCCGTTCGGTTCCTCGGTCAAGCAAGCCGAGAGCAGCCTGAGGCCGAAGTCGAAGGGCTGACAAGGCAGGGGCGCGCCTGGCGTACCTGCCGGCAATGGACTGACGATCTCGGACTGACGATCTCGCGCAAAACTCTGCAACGGAGGCTTGCTTGACGTTCTTCGTCGAGCCGCTCGCGCGACGTCGACGAAGCCACGCTCGACAAGGTATCCTTCTTCCCTTGGAGGTGAGAAGCCGGTCCGCGCAGCAGACGAAAAGGCCAATTGCTTGACTTTTCGAGTTTCGAGCGCCCTGAGCCTGCGAAGGACCGAGGGTGGCCCGGTCCACCTGCGGGGTCCCCGCTGCTTCGCAGCGTCCCGGCGTTCGCCAGCCTTTCATCGTGCTACAGAGACGATGGATACTCCTCCGGCGGACTCACCCGACAGGGGAGAAGAAAATCAGCAGGGGCCGTCCTCGACGACGCGGTAGTCGGCGGCACGGGCCTCGCAGGCGTTGGGAAAGGTGCGCAGCTCGCCATGGCGGCGGGCGCAGACCGGGGCGTATTCGCGCGTGCAGAATGTCGGCTCTTCGCCGCCACCACCGCCACCACCGCCGCCGTCGCGGCAAGGGCCGTCGCGAACGATGCGGTAGCCTTCCCGTTCGGCAAGGCAGGCATTGGCGAAGGTCTGGCGGTCACCGCCGCGCCGCGCGCAGACCGGCTCGTATTGCCTGGTGCAGAATTCCGGTTCCGGCCGTGGCGGGCGCGGACGTGGTCCCGGCCCGTCATCGACGACGACGGTGCAGGCCGCAAGAAGACCCGACAGGAAGAGAATGGCAAAACCCTGGCGCGAGAAGATCGCCGCAAGAAATCTCATGAATATGCCTCCCTCGAGCCGGCGCAAAACGCGCCTGTCGATCCTCGCCATTCCCTTGCCAAATGCAACCCCCGTTTGCGGCGCGGGAGCCATGCGATGCTCGCCCCCGCATTGGTCTGGCCCTGGCCAGACCGCTGGACCATGCGTGGCCGGGCTCTGGCCGATGATCTCTTAGGAGGCCGGGTTTATCGAAGCGCCTGCGTTGGGATGCGTCGATGGACGCGGCCCGCGGCGCTATCTTGCAACGATCACGTTTCCGTGCGATAAATTTTGTGTTCGGGCATTTGCGACCCGGAGAGCGGAACGTTTTGGACGACCTTTCCCCGATACTGTGAATCTCTGACGGCCCCGTTTTCGGCGGGGGGTTTTACCATGCGCAAATGCAGGACTGCCGAAGCAACCACCGGGACTTGCCCACGATGCCAGGCGGCGGGCAAACCACAAGACTGACACGGGTGAAGGAGTTTCCCCAATGGCCCAGACCGGCACCGTTAAATTCTTCAACGCGACCAAAGGCTTCGGCTTCATCACGCCCGACGGCGGCGCCAAGGATGTGTTCGTCCACATTTCCGCGATCGAGGCCTCGGGCCTGCGTACCCTCGTCGACGGCCAGAAGGTCACCTTCGACGTTGAACCCGACCGCATGGGCAAGGGTCCGAAGGCGGTCAACCTCCGCGCGACCTGAACCGGCGGTGCCCGCGCGCCCGTCAGGGCGCTCGAAAAAGCACCTCAAGCGTGCTTGAACCGGCGTTGTCAGCCGTCCAGAGTTTCGAAGGCGCGACGTTTCCCGTTGCGCCTTTTTCATGTCCGCCGTCGCCGGAGGCAAAGGACGCTTTACCGGTCAATGCCGTGGCTGATCGCCGGAGCAATCGTCTGGCGCGAATTGCCTTCGGTGCCACGATCTATTTGAGCAGCCTTCAGCGTTGCCGCCGTCGCTAAAACTTTCTCTTGCCGATAGCGCTAAAATAAAGGACAAATTTCCCTTCGGGCATTTGCCGGCCCGAAACTGGACTTTATGGGATCAAAGGGAGCTTCCCATGCCGCAGACCGGCACCGTCAAATTCTTCAATCATGCCAAAGGCTTCGGCTTCATTACGCCGGACGACGGGCAGAAGGATGTCTTCGTCCATATTTCGGCCGTGCAGGCCTCGGGTCTTTCCGGTCTGGAGGATGGACAGAAAGTGACATTCGACACCGAGCCGGACAAGCGCGGCAAGGGTCCGAAGGCCGTCAACCTGTCGGTCGGCTAAGCCGGCTCAAGACAGTCCGGACGGAGATTGACGAGGCGGAGCGCCTTGCGTACGCGCTTGGTTTTGCCGCAAGAACTGGATCGTATCAGCCAATTCCGTTCAGCCCCCGTTCAGCCACGGTCTTCTATTAATCGTCCCCTAGGCTGGACCGCATCCCCGAAAACTATCCGGGCCGGCACGAAGGAGACCAAAATGAATCGCATTTTCAAGACCGCCATCCTGGGCGCCGCTCTCGCCGCGACCACCCTCGCCACCTTGCCTGCCGCCAATGCCAAGGACTGGAACCGCTGGCATCATGGCCATGGTCGTCATCATAATGGCGACGCGCTTGCGGCCGGTGTCGTCGGCCTTGCGGCCGGCGCTCTGATCGCCGGTGCGCTGAGCAACCCGCAGCCGCGCTACAGCAGCTATGACGACGACTATGACTATCGCGAAGTGCGGCCGGCGCCGGTGCGCCGTTACTATGCCGAACCGCGGGTCGTCTATGCCGACCGCTATGCCGAGCCGTGGACCCGCGACTGGTACGAATACTGCTCGGACCGCTACCGGAGCTTCAATGCCCGCAGCGGCACGTTCACCGGCAATGACGGTGAGCAGCATTTCTGCGTCGCGAATTGAGGCTTCCCTGCCCCAAAAAAAAAGCGCTGACCGCAAGGCCAGCGCTTTTTTCGTTGGCAGAAAGACATCGCTAAGTCAGGAAGGGATTGGTCCGCCTTTCCTCGCCAAAGCGGCCACCCGGGCCGTGGCCGCAGATGAAGCCGATCTCGTCACCGAGCGGCAAAAGCTTGTTCTTAATCGAGGCGATCAGCGCCGCATGGTCGCCGCCCGGCAGGTCGGTGCGCCCGACCGAGCCGCGAAACAGCACGTCGCCGACATGAGCGAACTTCGCCGCGCGATTGTAGTATACGACATGGCCGGGCGCATGGCCGGGGCAGTGCAGCACCTCGAACATATGTGAGCCGAACGAAACCGTCGCGTCCTCTGCGAGAAACCGGTCGGGCACGCAGTTGCGCGCCCCGGCAATGCCGTAGCGCTGGCCCTGGTTCTCGAGATTGTCGAGCAATAGCTTGTCGGCTTCGTGCGGGCCGATGATCTCGATGCCGAGTGCTTCCTTCAGCTCCATGGCGCCGCCGGCGTGATCGATGTGGCCATGGGTGATCCAGATCGCAGCGGCGGTGATCGCATTGTCCTTCAGCACCGCCAGCACCTTGTCGATGTCGCCGCCCGGATCGATGACGACGCCATGCTTGTCATCCATGTCGAACAGGATGGTGCAGTTCTGCTGGAAAGGCGTGACCGGCACGATGCCGGCATTGAGCTGACCCATGATTGTCCTTTCGCTGTTCAAGCGTGATGTAGAGGCGCGGGCGAAGGCCGTCCACTGCTGAAAGGCAAACAGTCCGTCCCAAAACAGAAAATGGGCGGCCCAACGGCCGCCCATTTGACGAAGCCTGAGTCTCGAGCAATTCCAGGAAAACTGTAAAGCGGTTTTCCGTCCGGAATTGCGTAAAACAACAAACTAGATCATTCGCCGTGAAACGGTGAATGATCTAGAGGCTTACTTCTTCATCGCGCCCATGACCGCACCGATGATGCCGGTCAGGATGGCGCCGCCACCGGCGCCGCCGAGCAGGTTTTTGAGGTTCAGCGTATCACCCAATCCGCCCGCTGCCGTGGCAGCCGCTGCCGGGTCGGCCGTGCCGCCGAGCAGGCTGCCGAGGATCGCCGCGCCGCCGACGCCGCCAACGGCGCCACCGATGATTTTGGTCAGCTGGCCCATCGCCGCATTCTTCAGCGCAACGCCGACCGCCTGACCACCGACAACACCTGCAATTACCTGTACAACGAGCGCAATGAGCGTATTCGTATCCATGTACCTAGTCCCTCCATAGCTGCCAGCCTCCCGGGCCGACACCATCATGAGACGCTGAATTATACGAAAGTCAAATGCACAGATGCTGAAATAAAGGGGCGGGCCTCAAAACCGCCCCTGCTTGCGAAAAAAGCTGTGACTTTCGTTATTCTGCGGCTATCGCATGCTTAGGTTGCACCGCAGCAGAATAGTCGTTCATCAAAGTCTTGGCGATCTCGCCGACCTCGAATCGGTACGGACCGATCTCGGAGACCGGCGTCACTTCCGCTGCCGTTCCGGTGAGGAAGCACTGTTCGAAGCCTTCGAGTTCCTCAGGCATGATGGCGCGCTCGACGACTTCAAGGCCGCGGTCCTTGGCGAGGCCGATGACGGTGCGGCGGGTGATGCCGTCGAGGAAGCAATCGGGCTTCGGCGTGTGGATCTTGCCATCCTTGACGAAGAAGATGTTGGCGCCCGTTGCTTCGGCGACCTGGCCGCGCCAGTCGAGCATCATGGCATCGGCATAGCCCTTGGCCTCGGCGGCATGCTTGGACATGGTGCAGATCATGTAGAGGCCGGCGGCTTTCGACTTCGACGGCGCGGTGCGCGGATCGGGCCGGCGCCATTCCGCCAGATCGAGACGGATGCCCTTGAGCTTCTGCGCCGGGTCGAAATAGCTCGGCCATTGCCAGATGGCGATGGCGCAGTTGATGCGGCTGTTCTGCGCCGACACCCCCATCTGTTCGCTGCCGCGCCAGGCGATCGGCCTGACATAGGCGTCCTGGAAACCCTGCTTCTTCAGAAGCGTGGTCGAGGCGTCATTGAGCTCGGCCACGGAATAGGGAATATTGAAGCCGAGCAGGCGCGCCGATTCATGCAGACGCTCGGTGTGCTCATTGAGCTTGAAGATGGCACCGCCATAGGCGCGCTCGCCCTCGAAGACGGCGCTGGCATAGTGCAGGCCGTGGGTCAGCACGTGGATCTTGGCGTCGGCCCATTTGACGAACTCGCCGTTGATCCAGATGAAGCCGTCCAGTTGGTCGAAGGGAACGGATGCCATGGAAACCTCCCGCGGGCGGCGACCCGCATATCATTGGTGTTGTTTTTGTTGCGCGACAGCCGCGTCGGGCGGCCCTTGAAGCGTAAGCGGAGAATCGAACTCTGGCAAACTCAGGAAGTTCCGGAAAAACCGCACTCCCTTGCCTTTTCGTTCGCATTCAGCCGAAAAGCTTGTCTAAAATTACCATTGCGGGGAAATTACGTCAATAGTACTGACATAATTTCCCTCTATGGACGGAGAAATGATGACGGATCGAAGCCCAGCTGCCGGAAAACCGATCAAGACGCCGATCACCGACGAAGACGGCATCGACTTTGCCATCATCGAACTGTTCTTCTTTGCCTATCGCGATTTCACTTCCGATCCCGACCAGATCCTGGCCGATTACGGCTTTGGCCGCGCCCATCACCGTGTGCTGCATTTCGTCAACCGCCGGCCGGGACTGACGGTCGCCGAACTGCTCGACGTGCTCAAGATCACCAAGCAGAGCCTGGCGCGGGTGCTCAAGCAGCTGATCGACACCGACCATGTCGTCCAATTGCAGGGTCCGCGCGACCGCCGCCAGCGGGAGCTCTATCCGACAGCCAAGGGCCGCGCCTTGGCGCTGGCCCTGGCGCGGCCACAGTCACGCCGCATCCGTGCTGCATTGGAAGATTCCGGAGCCAGCGAGCGTCCCTTGATCGAACGATTCCTGGAAGCCATGGTCAATCCGGAACTAAGGGCGCAGATCGACATTGTGCCTGCAAACATGTCAGGGAAAAGCCATGGAGACCATTGAGAGGGTGGACCAGCCGACGGCGCCGGACGATGACGCGCCGCATCTGCTTGTGGTCGACGACGACACCCGCATCCGCAATTTGCTCAAGCAGTATCTGACCGAAAATGGCTTTCGCGTCACTGTCGCCGGAAATGCCGGCGAGGCCAGGCGCAAGCTCGCCGGGCTCGACTTCGACCTCCTTGTCCTCGACGTCATGATGCCCGGAGAGACCGGCGTCGACCTCACCAAGGCGCTGCGGGCGGAGAAGAACGTGCCGATCCTGATGCTCACCGCGCTATCGGAAACCGACAGCCGCATCACCGGGCTCGAGGCCGGCGCCGACGACTATCTGCCCAAGCCCTTCGACCCGCGCGAACTGATCCTGCGCATCAACAACATCCTGCGCCGCGGCGGCCCGGCGACGACGCCCAAGGTCGAGCAGCTGGTCTTCGGCCCCTACACCTTCCAGATCGCCAGGCGCGAGCTGAAGCGGGGCGGCGAGGCTCTGAAGCTGACCGACCGCGAGCAGGAGATCCTGGCGATCTTTGCCGCGCGGGCCGGCGAAACCATCCCGCGCCATGAGCTTGTCGGTGACGATTCGGAAGTCGGCGAGCGCACCATCGACGTTCAGATCAACCGGCTGCGCCGCAAGATCGAGCGCGATCCGTCCAATCCGGTCTGGCTGCAGACGGTGCGCGGTATTGGGTATCGGCTCAGCGTGGAATAGAATGCCGCTGACGGCCGCCCTTTGGCCATAGATATGTGGCCATCGACCAGCGGCCATTGACCCAGCGGAAGGATAAATGGCGACCACGCAACTGGAACGGCCGGAACAAGGCGGCTTTGGCGCGCGCGTATCACGCGCGCTGAAAGCAATGCCGCGTGCCTGGAAGCGGTTCTGGCGGCTGGTTGCGTTCTATATGCCCAAGCGGCTTTATGCCCGCTCGCTGATCATCGTCATCGCGCCGATGATCCTTCTGCAGTCGGTCGTCGCCTTCGACTTCATGGAACGCCACTGGGCAACCGTGACGCAGCGCCTGTCGCAGGCAACCGTGCGCGACATCGCCGCGATCATCGACATGATCGAGACCTATCCGCATGATGGCGACTACGCCAACATCATCCGCATCGCCCAGGACCGCATGCAGTTGAAGGTCGACCTCTTGCCGCCCGACCCGTTGCCGGCGCCTGGGCCCAAGCCCTTCTTCTCGATCCTTGACGACGTCCTTTCCACCGAGATCACCCGCCAGATCAACCGCCCGTTCTGGATCGACACGGTCGGCAATTCCAACATCGTCGAGGTCCGCATCCAGCTCGAGGGCAAGGTGCTGCGCGTCTTCGTGCGCCGCAGCCAGGCCTATGCCTCCAACACCCACATCTTCCTGATCTGGATGGTCGGGACGTCGCTGGTGCTGCTGACGATCGCCATCCCGTTCCTTCGCAACCAGATCCGGCCGATCCTGTCTCTGGCCGAGGCCGCCGAAAGCTTCGGCAAGGGCCGGCCGATGCCGCGCGATTTCCGCCCACGCGGCGCCGAGGAGGTCCGCCGGGCCGGCTTTGCCTTCATCCAGATGCGCGAGCGCATCGAACGCCAGCTGGAACAGCGCACCGCCATGCTGACCGGCGTCAGCCACGATCTCAGAACCATCCTCACCCGCTTCAAGCTGCAGCTGGCGCTGGCCGGCGGCAAGCCCGAGACCAAGGCCGCGCTCAACCAGGACATCGACGACATGCAGTCGATGCTGGAAGGCTATATCGCCTTTGCCCGCGGCGAAGCGTCGGAAGATGCCGGCCATTTCGATCTCGAGGCCTATTTCCAAAAGCTCGGCGAGGAGGCGTCGCTGCACAAGCGCAAGCTATCGACCGTGCTCGCCGGTGATCCGGACGTGCATGTGCGCCCGCACGCTTTCGCCCGGCTGTTGTCCAATGTCGCCGGCAATGCCTTGCGCTATGCCAAGACGGTGGAGATCAGCGCCGATCACGGCCGCGGCTCGCTCGTCGTCACCATCGACGATGACGGTCCGGGCATTCCGCTGGAAAAGCGCGAGGACGTGTTCAAACCGTTCGTGCGGCTCGACGAGGCGCGCAACCTCGACGCCAGCGGCACCGGCCTTGGCCTCTCCATCGCCCGCGACATCGCCCGCAGCCATGGCGGCGACATCACGCTGGAAGACAGCCCGCTCGGCGGCCTGCGGGCGGTGATCAAGGTGCCCGCCTGACCAAAGCATGATCTGAAAGGCGGGTTCAGCCAAAACCACCTTCATCCGCCCGTCATGAAACCATGGTCAAGAGCGCGCATGAAGCGCGCGACCTCAGTTGATTCAGCTCAGCCGCCTCACTTCGACCTCGTGCCTGCCCGGGTGCGCTGGAGCGAAGCGAGGGCAGCCGGGCCGTACCGCTATCGCATCAAGGCAACTGTCGACCCGAGCAAAGGACCGCCATGCGCATCCTGATGGTCACCGACGCCTGGCGGCCGCAAGTCAACGGCGTCGTCCACACGCTGGAGCGGCTCACCGAAACGCTGAAAACCTTCGACGTTGCGGTCGACTTCCTGACCCCGAACATCTTTCGCACCTTGCCGTTGCCGACCTACCCCGACATCAGGCTGGCGCTGACCACGCCCGGCCATGTCGCGCGGCTGATCGAGGCTCGCAAGGCCGACCATATCCATATCGTCACCGAAGGCCCGCTCGGCATCATGGCGCGGCGCTATTGCCGCAATGCCGGCCGTCCCTTTACCACCAGCTATCACACCCGCTTTCCCGAATATCTGAGCGCCCGCCTGCCAGTGCCGGAGAGCTGGGCCTATCGCTGGCTGCGCGATTTCCACAATTCGGGGCAAGGCACGCTGGTCGCCACCCAGTCGCTGGCGGAGGACCTTGCGTCGCGAGGCTTCACCAAGCTCAGGCCGTGGACGCGGGGCGTCGACACCGATCACTTCCGCCCG
Organism: Mesorhizobium sp. M0514; assembly: GCF_040321145.1. Taxonomy (NCBI): domain Bacteria; kingdom Pseudomonadati; phylum Pseudomonadota; class Alphaproteobacteria; order Hyphomicrobiales; family Phyllobacteriaceae; genus Mesorhizobium; species Mesorhizobium sp. M0514. Next base: position 27,610 of record NZ_JAMYQZ010000002.1, on the reverse strand, counting down.
GACAAGAAGAAGGACCTCGGCTTTCCCGGCCCGGTATTCCTGTGCGTCGGCCGCGTCGCCATCGAGAAGAACCTGAGCGCCTTCCTCGATCTCGACCTGCCCGGCAGCAAGGTGATCGTCGGCGAAGGACCGGAACTGGCCAGGCTCAGGGCGAAGTACCCGCAGGCGCACTTCCTCGGCCATCGCCCGAACGATGAGCTGGCCGAGATCTACGCCTCGGCTGATGTTTTCGTTTTCCCCAGCCGCACCGACACGTTCGGCAACGTCATCATCGAGGCGCTGGCCAGCGGCACGCCGGTGGCCGCCTATCCGGTCACCGGACCGATCGACATTGTCGGCGACGGCATCGGCGGCGCGGTGTCGACCGATCTGCGCGAGGCCTCGCTCGCAGCGCTCAATGTCGACCGCGCCGAGGCGCGCGAACGCGCCATGCGCTACAGCTGGAAAGCCTGCGCCGAAATGTTCATGGACACGGTCGAAGAGGCGCTGGGAACGAAGCGCAAGCTGGCGGCCTGACGCAATCTTCCTAAAACAACCTGCCGCCGTCCGGCACCTTGCGCTCGATGGCGCCAAGGACCACGGCGCCTTCCTCATCAGGGAAGCCGAGCGTGAGCACTTCCGACATGAACGGACCGATCTGGCGCGGCGGGAAATTCACCACCGCAAACACCTGCCGTCCCACCAGCGTTTCCGGCGCATAGTATTTCGTGATCTGTGCCGAGGATTTCTTCACGCCGATCTCAGGGCCGAAATCGATCTTCAGCTTGAAGGCGGGTTTGCGCGCCTCGGGGAAAGGCTCGGCCTCGACGATCGTGCCGGCACGGATGTCGACACGATCAAAATCGGCAAAGCTGATCTCGGGCTTGCGCGCGCTGCTCGAACTCATGGAAGCTCAAGCGTTGCCATAGGTCTCGAACAGGACACCGGCCAGCGCATCCTTGGCCGAGGTTCCCGACCAGACAACGAACTGGAAGGCCTGGAAATAGCATTCGCAGGCTTCAAGCGCCGACGACAAAAGCACCTCGACCTGCTGGCTCGACGGTTCGACCCCGCCGGCGAGCAGCAGTGACTGGCGAAACATGATCGCGCCCTCCTGCTCCCAGAGATCGAAATGGCCAAACAGCATCTGCTCGTTGATCAGCGACAAAAGCCGCATCACTTCCAGCGCGCGGGCTTCCGGCACCTTGATGTCGAAAGCACAGGCCAGATGCAGCGCCTCGAAGTCCTCCATCCATGAGAAGGAGACGTGATAGTCGGTCCAGCTGCCGGCAACCGAGATCGAGATTTCGTCATCGCCGGCCCGTTCGAAGGACCAGTCATTGTTATGGGCGACCTGCTCGATGACATCCACCGGATGGATTTCGCGGGAGAATTCGAGTTCGAGAAGTTCCATGGAATGCTTCCTGTGTTCAGGGGAGCGCCACACGCTCCGCGGGGCACACACGACGAACAATCTTGTCTTGAACTCGGACGGCCAGGACTTCACGACACAAAGACCCCGGACCGGACCCCACCGCCCGGCCGCATGACCCTGCTCGAATCATGCAACAAATTCAGTCTATTGATCGGGAGTCGCGTGAACAGCCTAATTTTTCGCACTGCGTCATCAGCATGTGGAAAGGCGCTGTCACAAAGATTCATGCATCGCCGGTAAACGATTCACGGCAAAGCATTTTTTCGGATTGTGCTTTGTGGAAAAGTTCAAATTTTATTTTTTTGCTTTGGGCTTTGCCGCAGCCACAGGTGCGGCCTGTCCGGTCAATTCGGCAAGCCTGGCCTCGAGCGCATCGATGCGGGCGGCCAGCCTGGTGTTTTCTTCGCGGGCCTTGGCAGCCATGTCGCGGGCAGCCTCGAACTCCTCGCGCTGCACCACATCCATGGTGTTGAGGATGCGCTCGGCCTGCCCCTTGAAGGCAGTCTCCACCTCGCGGCGCACGCCTTGTGCGGCACCCGCAGCATCGGTCATCAGCTTGGCGAATTCATCGAGAATGCGGTTCGGTCCGGTCGACATGGCAAATCCTCGCTTGCTGGAATTGACGTAGTGGCACTGCCTGCGGAATGCAAGAACGTTGAAGCTGGTGCGGCTTCATGTCGGACGCGATTTGGCTCACGTTCCGGCCGACAGATTGCTATTATCGCAAATGGATTCTTGGAACGACGGTTGCCGTGACGGACAGTGCGGACTTGGAGAAGCGCTTTGCAGCACTCGATGCAGCACTCGCAAAGGGCATTTCGGATGCCGATGCGGGCCGGGTCAAGCCTGGCGACGAGGTGCTGGACAGGCTTGAAGCCAAATACAGGGCAATGGCAGAGAGAACCAAGTGAAGTTACTGGTCTTCACAGACCAGCGGCCTAGTTTTCCTCACGACTTGCTCCAGGCAAGAGTCACTCTCATTCAGGATCAACCATGGCAACGCCCCCGCGCCGACCGACCAATCCGATGGAAGCCGCTGAAGCGGCCTTCAAGCCGGTCAAGAAACCCGCGCCTCCCATTCGCGAACCCTCCGCCGCACCAAACGTTCGCGAGCTTGTCTCGATCAGGATCGATCGCGCCGTGCTCGACCATTTCCAGGAAGATGGCCCCGGCTGGCAAGACAGGATCAACGATGCGCTCAGGCAATTGGTCGCCGGCAAGCCGCAGGGTTGAGCCCATTATCTCTGACGATCAGGCTGTCGTCACCTTGCCTTGACCCCGCCAAAACCCTGCCGCATGGTCCGCGCCCTAACGCGAGCCCTCCCAGGAGATCCTGTTGAACGACTATTTCCCGCTGCCGATGGCGTCGCTGTCCTTCCCCAACATCGACCCGATCCTGGTTCAGATCGGCCCGCTGGCTGTGCACTGGTACGGCATCGGCTATATCGTCGGCATCCTGTTCGCCTGGTGGTACGCCAAGCGGCTCGTCACCAACACAAGGCTGTGGCCTGATGGCGTCTTGCCGATGAAGCCGATCGACCTCGACGATTTCATCGTCTGGGCTGCCGTCGGCGTCGTACTTGGCGGCCGCACCGGCTATGTGCTGTTCTACGATTTAAAGCGCTATATCGACCACCCGCTCGACATCTTCGCCGTCTGGCAGGGCGGCATGTCGTTCCATGGCGGCCTGCTTGGCGTCATCCTCGCCATGACGCTGTTTTCCCTCAAGCGCGGCATCCGCACCTGGACGCTGTTCGACGTGGTGGCAGCCGGCGTGCCGGTCGGGCTCGGCCTCGTCCGCATCGCGAACTTCGTCAATGCCGAACTCTGGGGTCGCGTGACCGACGTGTCGTGGGGCGTCGTCTTCTGCAACGAGCGTCTCCAGCAGACCGTGGCGGGTTGTGTCGCGGGCCTGGAGCCTCGCCATCCGAGCCAGCTCTACGAAGCGCTGCTCGAGGGCGCGGTGCTGTTCCTGGTCCTGCGCTTCCTCACCCATTCGCGGCTGAAGCTGAAGACGCCGCGCTTTGTCGGCGGCGCCTTCATTTGCGGCTACGGCCTGTCACGCATCTTCGTCGAGTTCTTCCGCGAGCCCGACCAGCAGCTCGGCTACCTCCTCGGCGGCTGGCTCACCATGGGCATGGTGCTGTCGCTGCCGATGGTGCTGGCCGGCATCTGGGCGATGGCCACAGCCAAACCGGCGCCGCAACCACAGCCGGCATGACACGGCTGAAGACCCGCATCGTCGACCTGATCGGCGCGCTCGGCCCCCTCCCCGTCAACGAGTACATGGCGCTCTGCCTGTTCGATCCCAGCGACGGTTACTACACCACGCGCGAGCCGTTCGGCGCCGCCGGCGACTTCGTCACCGCACCCGAGATCAGCCAGATGTTCGGCGAACTCGTCGCCGTCTGGCTCTATCAGGCCTGGCTGGCGATCGGCCGACCCCTGCCGGTCACCATCGCGGAGATCGGGCCTGGCCGCGGCACGCTGATGAAGGACATGCTTCGCACCCTGACGCGGCTCGATCCGGCTATCGCCGCCGGAGCCTCCTTCGCCCTGGTCGAGACCAGTCCGCGGCTGACTGAAATCCAGAAGCAGACGCTTGCCGAAACTTCGGTTGAGCTCGGCTGGCACGAAACCATCGCCACACTGCCGCAGGCGCAGTTGCTGATTGTCGGCAACGAATTGTTCGACGCTGTGCCGATCCGCCAGTTCATCCGCGCCGGCGCCGGATGGCGAGAACGGATGATCGGCCTTGATGACGCAGATGAGTTGAGCTTCTTCGCCGGCGCCGGTTCGGTCGAGGCAACGCTGCTGCCGGAAGACGCCGCCGAGGCGCCACAAGGCTCTATTTTCGAAATAGCACCGGCCCGCGCGGCACTGATGGCGACCATTGCCGAACGCATAGCCGACCACGGCGGCGCCGGGCTGTTCCCCGATTACGGCCATCTCCAGCCCGGTTTCGGCGACACATTGCAGGCCGTGCGCAGGCACGCCCCCGAAGATGTGCTGGCCAATCCCGGCGAAGCCGATCTCACCGCCCATGTCGACTTCGCTGCACTGGCCGCCGTCGTGCGGGCGCATGGCCTCGATGTGGAATTGGCGACGCAGGGCGACTTTCTGCTTGGCATGGGATTGCTTGAGCGAGCTGGCCAGTTGGGCAGCCAGGCAAGCCAAGAGGCACGACAAACCATTGCCGATGCCGTCGAGCGCCTGGCCGGACCCGACGGCATGGGCACGCTGTTCAAAATCCTGAAAATCCTGCCGCATCAGCCAGTCTGACCCTCAGAGATCGTTACAAGCCGTCCCGCCATGTCGCTTGTGGTCGCATGCCTGCTTTTGGCCAATGCAAAGTCGACGCAGCAGCACTGTCGCAATCACTCGGCCGAACTTCGCCTTGACGAAAACGCCGGCGCGGACAACAAACCCATCCATGCTGAATCAGACCAAACCGGATCCTGTTCGCTCGCCGCTGCTGGAAGCGGCCAAGCCGCGAGGTATCCGCCATGGCTATTTCACCCGTATCGGCGGCGTCTCCGGCGGCATCTATCAGGGACTTAACATCGGCACCGGGTCGGATGACGATCAGATGCTGGTCGCCGAGAACCGCCGCCGCGTCGCTGCCTGGATGGGTGTACCGGCCAGCCATCTCCTGACCGCGCATCAGGTCCACTCGCCCGATGTCGTTATTGCCAGGGAACCCTTTCCCGGCCCGCGGCCCAAGGCCGACGCCATCGTCACCGACCGGCCGGGCATCGCCATCGGCGCCTCGACGGCCGATTGCGGCCCGGTGCTGTTCGCCGATGCTCAAGCGCGCATCATTGGCGCAGCGCATGCCGGCTGGAAGGGCGCTTTTGCCGGCGTGCTTGAAAACACCATTGCCGCGATGGAAAGCCTTGGCGCCCGCCGTGAGCGCATCATTGCGGTTCTCGGTCCTTCGATCGGCCCCGACAATTACGAGGTCGGGCCGGAATTCGTCGCCCGTTTCGTCGAAGCCGATGCCGAAAACATCGGCTATTTCGCGCCTTCGGCCAATCCGGCGCATGCAATGTTCGATCTCAACCTCTATACGGTCGACCGGCTGAAGAAGGCTGGCGTGACCGCGCAGGGGCTTGGCCGCTGCACCTATGCCGAGGAGGATCTCTTCTTTTCCTACCGGCGCGCGACGCATCGCAAGGAACCGGACTACGGTCGGCAGGTTTCGGCAATTGTTTTGGAGAACGGATAATGGCGCTGCATTTCGAACGGTCGGAATTTGACGCCCGGCGTGACCGGTTGATGATCGAGATGACGGAAAAGAAGCTCGATGCTGTACTGCTTTTCGCCCAGGAGAGCATGTACTGGCTAACCGGCTACGACACGTTCGGCTTCTGTTTCTTCCAGTGCCTGGTTGTGAAGGCTGACGGCTCGATGGTGCTGCTCACCCGCTCGGCCGATTTGCGCCAGGCGCGCCACACCTCGATCATCGACAACATCGTGCTGTGGACCGACCGCGACGGCGCCAACCCGGCGATCGACCTGCGCAACCTGCTCAACGACCTCAATCTCCTTGGCGCCCGCATCGGCGTCGAATACGACACCCATGGCCTGACCGCCTTCAATGGCCGCCGCGTCGACGAGCAGCTGCAGACCTTCGGCCAGATCGCCGACGCCTCCGGTATTGTCGGCCGTCTGCGCCTGTTCAAGAGCCCGGCTGAAATCGCCAAGGCCGAAAAGGCCGCCAACCTTTCCGACGACGCGCTCGACGCGGCCCTGCCGCTGATCAAGCAGGGCGGCGACGAAGCGCTGATCCTTGCCGCCATGCAGGGCGCGGTGTTTGCCGGCGGCGGCGACTATCCGGCCAATGAATTCATCATCGGCTCGGGCATCGACGCGCTGCTCTGCCGCTACAAGGCCGGGCGCCGCAAGCTGACCAAGAACGATCAGCTGACGCTCGAATGGGCCGGCGTGTTCCATCACTATCACGCGCCGATGATGCGCACCGTGCTGACCGGCAAGGCGTCGAAGCGCCATCAGGAGCTGTTCGACGCCGCCCGCGCGGCTCTTCTGGCGGTCGAGAAGGCGATGACGCCCGGCAACACCTTCGGCGACGTCTTCGACGCGCATGCCCGCACGCTGGAGGCGCACAGCCTGACCAAGCATCGGTTGAACGCCTGCGGCTATTCCGTCGGCGCCCGCTTCACCCCGTCCTGGATGGATATGCCGATGTTCTACCAGGGCAATCCCGAGCCGATCGCGCCCAACATGACATTGTTCGCGCACATGATCATCATGGACTCCGAAACCGAGACGGCGATGACGCTTGGCCGCACCTACCTGACCACCGAATCCCAGCCGAAGCCGCTTTCACGCCATGATCTCGACTTGATCGTACAGTGAATCCATAATGGTTGGTCCACGCGGGGGCGTTCGCGACTAAGGAGTTTTCGGGCAGATGAGACGATCGCATGTGACGACCGTGTCATTGCTCGCAGCGCTTGTGCTGGCCGCTTGCACCAATGCCAAGGACGTCCTTGAGCCGTCCGCCATCACGCCGCCGGCAGCCTCGGCCCAACCGGCTCAGCCCTTGGCTGCCCCGGGCATCGCGCCCGCCGCCACACCAGCGCCGGCCGTCGGCGCCACGACACCCGCCAACCCCGCGCAGAGCGCCGCCGCCTTGTCGAAGACTCGGCTGCAGATCGCGCCGATCGTCGGCGCCTCCGTGGAAGCGGCAACGCCGCTGACGGCCGAACTGCAGACACGCGCCAAGCAGCGCGGCATCACCCTTGCCGGCAGCGCCGACCAGGCCGCCACCCATGTGCTGAAGGGCTACTTCTCGACCATGACGGAAGGCAAGGATACCACCGTTATCTATGTCTGGGACGTCTATGACCCCGCTGGCAACCGGCTACACCGCATCAATGGCCAGCAGAAGGCGCCCTCGGTCAATGCCGCCGAAGGCTGGCCCGCGGTTGCACCCGCTACCATGCAGGCGATCGCCGACCAGACGATCGACCAGTTCGCGGCCTGGCTCGGCGGCAGCGCCGGCTGATCCGCCTGTTACCGGCTTCCGTTCACTGTTGACGTTTTTGAGATTAGCCGGCGGATTCCCGTCAACGAGGCTTGCAATACCGGCACGGCTCGCTACAAGCCCGATTAAGAGGACCTCCCCATCCTTCGCCAGGAACGGTGCATGAAGCTTTTCGCGGGCAATTCCAACCGGGTGCTGGCCGAAGCGGTCGCCCGCTATCTCAATGTCCCGCTGGGCAAGGCCAGCGTCAGACGCTTCGCCGATCAGGAAATCTTCGTCGAAATCCAGGAAAACGTGCGCGGCGAGGATGTCTTCATCCTGCAGTCGACCTCGTTCCCGACCAACGATCATCTGATGGAACTGCTCATCATGATCGATGCCTTCATGCGCTCCTCGGCCAAGCGCATCACCGCGGTCATCCCCTATTTCGGTTACGCCAGGCAGGATCGCCGGGCCTCGGGCCGCACACCGATCTCGGCCAAGCTGGTCGCCAACATGATCACCCGCGCTGGCGTCGACCGCGTTTTGACGCTCGACCTCCATGCCGGCCAGATCCAGGGTTTTTTCGACATTCCGACCGACAATCTGTTCTCGGTGCCGGTGATGGCCCGCGACGTGAAGGCAAAATACAAACAGCTTGCCAATGTCGTCGTCGTCTCGCCCGATATTGGCGGCGTGGTGCGCGCCCGCGCGCTCGCCAAACGCTTCGACGCACAACTGGCCATCGTCGACAAGCGCCGCGAACGTCCCGGTGAATCCGAAGTGATGAACATCATCGGCGCGGTCGCCGGCAAGGATTGCCTGCTGATCGACGATATCGTCGATTCCGGCGGCACGCTGTGCAACGCCGCCGATGCGCTGCTCGCCAACGGCGCTACCAGCGTCACCGCCTATATCACCCACGGCGTGCTGTCGGGCGGTGCGGTCGCCCGGATCAGCGGCTCGAAGCTGCAGGAACTGGTGATCACCGATTCCATCCAGCCGACGCAAGGCGTGCTCGACGCCCCGAATATCCGCGTCATCTCCATCGCCGACCTGATGGGCGAGGCGATTTCGCGCACAGCGACCGAAGAGTCCGTGTCGAGCCTGTTCGATTAATCCATGTTGCCCAAAAGCGTGCCCCCGGGCCTGGCACCGGGGTAATCTCGTTTTTGGAATCTGCCCCAAACCGTCGTGAAAGGAGCGCAGCTGATGCGCAATCGAATCAAGGCTGCAGGCATCGCAGGAATGCTTCTCGCAATCGGCATCGCCAGCGCGGCCTATGCGCCGACAGTCGCTCCCGTTTCGACCGCGCAGGCGCAAACGGAATATCTTCCCACCGAAAAGGATTTCATCGGCAAATGGAGCATCGCGGGGTCCGCAATCCGGCCACCGCGTGATCTGAAGGAGCCGGCGAAGCCCGACCAGGAAGCGTCTGCGACCGAATTTCAGCAGACTGTGACCGCCTTTTATGGCGCCTTCGACCATCTGGAGATCACGGCGGACGGCCGCTACAATTTTCACCAACCGGGTGACCCGGCATCGGGGCCTTGCGTCTGGTGCGGGACATGGTCGTTCAAGAACGATTCCCTGTGGCTCGAACTGGACACGGCGCCCAGGCTCGACATCTACGCCGAGGGCGGCGACATGCAGATGACCTACACGGCCGAGCCTGAAGAGACGTCACGATACAAATGGCTTGTTTTCAGCTGGACCAAGGCTGATTGAACTGAGGGGTGAGGCGTTCTCGCGCACGCCAACCGAAGCATCGGTGTCAAGCCCGATCTCCTGAGGCGGGCAGTCAGTCCATGGTTGCATTGTGCGAGGAGTTCACCATGGCCATACTGCCCCTCCAATCAACGGAGGAGTAGCAGATGCGGCGTAGGACTTTGCTCGGGCTCGCGGTTTCCATCGCAGCCACCCTTTCAGCACCGGCGGCCTGGGCCGCCGATTTTCCGGGCCGGACCATCACCATGGTTGTCCCCTTTTCCGCCGGTGGCTCGACGGATCTGGTCGCGCGCCTGGTCGCCAACAAGATGTCCGAAAAGCTGGGCCAGCAGATTGTCGTCGAAAATGTCGGCGGCGCCGGGGGCAGCATCGGCGCTGCCCAGGTCGCCCGAGCCGAACCGGACGGCTACACGATCCTGATGGGCACGGTCGCAACCCACGCGCTCAACCCGCTGATCCTGAAGACAAAGCCCTACGATGCGGAGAAGGATTTTGCGCCGATATCGTTGCTCGTGCTGGTGCCAAACGTCCTGGTCGTGAACCCTGAATTCCCTGCCAAGGACGTCAAGGAACTGATCGAGATGCTGAAGAAGGATCCGGACAAATATGCCTACGCCTCATCAGGCAATGGCACCCCGCTCCATCTCTCCGGCGAGCTTTTCAAGACGATGGCCGGCGTCAGCATGCAGCACATTCCCTACAAGGGCGCCGGACCGGCCTTGAACGACGTTATCGGCAATCAGGTGCCGATGATGTTCGACAACCTCCCCTCTTCATCGGGCCATATCAAGAGCGGGACGCTGAGAGCGCTTGGCGTCACCACCAAGGAGCGCGTTCCCTCCTTCCCCGACATACCGGCCATTGCCGAAACCATTCCCGGCTATGAAACCTACAGCTGGAACGCTCTGTTCGCGCCCGCAGGCACGCCGCCGGAGGTCGTCGCCGTTCTTCAGAAGGCGGCAGTTGAAGCCCTGAAAGACCCTGATGTGATCGCCCGCATGGCCCAGTTCAGCGCCTCGATCGTGGCCTCCACCCCGGAAGAGCTTGGAGCGCATGTGAAGGCCGAACTCGCCAAATGGGAACCGATCGTCAAGGCCAGCGGCGTTCAGCTGGACTAGGGCCTACGACAAAGTGCTGCGGGCTTTTCCTGGCGCTACGGCGCCGGGGCCTCAAGCCGAGGCTGAGCCCGCTGCATGCCTTCGTCGCGGGCGCTGCGCATATAGAAGCGCGGCGAGGCGCCGAGCATGCGCTTGAACATGGTTATGAATGCCGGCACGCTGTCATAACCGAGGTCGAGCGCCACCCTGGTGATCGGCTCGCCGTCGGCGAGCCTGGGAAGAGCCGCAAACAGGCAAGCCTGCTGGCGCCATGTCGACAAGGACAGTCCGGTCTGGCGGTGGAAGGCACGGGTGAAGGAGCGCCGGCTCATCCCCGCGGCATTCGCCCACTCGTCGATCGTGGCGTGCGGCGAAGGTGCCGCGACAAAGCGTCGGCAGAGCGCCGCCAGCCTCGGATCAGACGGGAACGGCAGGCCGAGCGGCCGTTCCGGCAAGGTCGGGATCTCGTGCAGCAAGAGGTTCATGATCAACCCGCCGCGGCCTTCCAGTTCGCCGCCTTGCGGCAGCTTTTCCGATTCGACGATCAGGCTGTGCATCAGCTCGGTGATGCCGACGACGCGCAAACCTTCCGGCAGGCCCGGGATCGCGCCCGGCATGACATAGACCGAGCGCATCGAGACATCGCCCAGCATTTCGACGGAATGCTCGGTGCCGGCCGGTATCCACATTGCGTGGTCGGGTGGCACCATCCAGCGCCCGTACCTGGTCGTCACCAGCACGACACCGACCAGCGCATGCAGCAGCTGGCTGCGGCTGTGGCGGTGTTGCGGAACGTGGTAGCCGTCGGGATATTCGGTCGGCAAAGCCACCGCCGGCCCGGAAACCTCCTCCAGCCACTGCCAGCGGCTTTCGTGCAATCGGCCGAGATCGGCATTGCCGGCGCGGAAGATATCCCTGCGATGTGGCATCGGCTATGGCCCACTTGCGAAACTATTGGACCAAACCACGAAAGAAGTCGCCTCGCAAGCGGCTTATAAGGCAGCCATCCCCAAGGCGCTCCGCAGGGGCGTCGCCCAAGCGCTTCAGACGAGCGTCCTTAAGGCGGTCCGCGGGAGCGGCCGCCAAGCCTGCCCGCGGGCAAACACCCGCCAAAAAGACCTCGGAGCCTGCCTTGACCGATACGACAGCCACCAGCATTGCACCGCAGCCAAGCGCCAGCCTCCCTTCAGCCCAGGCGACCGCCTTCACCGTCATTCTGGCGGTGAGCTTTTGCCACGGCATCAACGACATCATGCAATCGCTGCTGCCGGCGATCTATCCGCTGCTGAAAGAGAATTACGGTCTCGATTTCTGGCAGATCGGTCTTCTGACCTTCACCTTCCAGGTCACGGCGTCGCTGCTGCAGCCGGTCATCGGCATGATCACCGACAAGCGGCCAATGCCCTATTCGCTGCCCTACGGCATGGCGTCCTCGCTGATTGGCCTGATCGTTCTGGCCTATGCCGGCCACTATGCGCTGCTTCTGGTCGGCGCCTCGCTGATCGGCATCGGCTCGGCGATCTTCCATCCGGAATCCTCGCGCATTGCCCGCTTTGCCTCCGGCGGCCGCTTTGGCCTGGCGCAATCTTTGTTCCAGGTCGGCGGCAATTTCGGCCAGTCGATGGGGCCGCTGCTCGCTGCCTTCATCGTTGTGCCCTTCGGCCAGACCAGCATTTCATGGTTCGCCGTCGGGTCTCTGATCGGCATCATCGTTTTGTCGCGGGTCGGCGGCTGGTACAGCCGGATGCGCGCCGCGCAGGGCAATCGCAAGGCGGCAAGCTTCGTCTCCCCCTTCCCGCGCAAGAAGGTGATGGGAGCGCTGGCGGTGCTGACGCTGCTGGTGCTAACCAAGAACGCCTACATCGCCTCGCTCTCCAGCTACTACACCTTCTATTCCATCCATAAGTTCGGCGTGTCGGTGCAGATGAGCCAGGTCATGCTGTTCCTGTTCCTCGGCGCCTCGGCGCTGGGCATCCTGCTCGGCGGACCGTTCGGCGACCGCTACGGCCAGAAGGCGATGATCTGGTTCTCGATCGTCGGCGTGCTGCCGTTCACGCTGGCGCTGCCCTACGCCAATTTCGAATGGACGATGGTGCTGACGGTGCTGATCGGCCTGATCCTGTCCTCGGCCTTCTCCAACATCGTCGTGTTTGCGCAGGAGTTGGTGCCGGGACGTGTCGGCACCATCGCCGGGATCTTCTTCGGCCTCGCCTTCGGCATGGGCGGCATTGCAGCCGCCGTGCTCGGCGTCGTCGCCGACATGAAGGGCATCGATTTCGTCTTCCAGATCTGCTCGTATCTGCCGCTGCTCGGCCTGCTGACGGTGTTCCTGCCCAACATGAAGGAAGCCAGGAAGGCGCAAGCGGCGGCCAGATAAAACCGGTCGATTTTGCGGATTTGACGCAGGGCGCGGCATTGCTGCGCCCTCTGTGATTCTTTCACCATGCGCTGGTTGAAAAGCCTGCTAGAGATAGTCATCAACGAAGGCTTGGGGCCTTCGACGTCTCTGGGGGGATGACATGCGCAAGATCGTATTGGCCGTATTGGGTGTGCTTCTTGTTACCTCGCCGGCGACGGCACGCATCGTTCCCTTTCCGCCGGGTTTCAAGACGCAGTCCGTCGAAACCAACGGCACCAAACTCTATGTGCGCGTTGGCGGCAAGGGTCCCGCCGTCGTGCTGCTGCACGGCTTTGCCGATACCGGAGACATGTGGGGCGCCGCGGCCATCGCCCTCGCAAAGGACCACACCGTCATCGTGCCGGACCTGCGCGGCATGGGTCTGTCGGCCCACCCGGAAGCGGGCTACGCCAAGAAGAACCAGGCCGTCGACATCGCCGGCGTGTTGGATGCCCTGAAGATCGACAAGGCAGATCTCGTCACCCACGACATCGGCAACATGGTCGGCTATGCGCTTGCCGCGCAATATCCCAAGCGCATCACCAAATGGGTCATCATCGATGCGCCGCTGCCCGGCATCGGCGATTGGGAAAAGATCAAGCAAAGCCCGCTGCTTTGGCACTTCAACTTCCGCGGCCCGGATATGGAGCGGCTGGTCGCAGGGCGCGAGCGCATCTATCTCGATCGCTTCTACAACGAACTGTCGGCAGACCCCAAGAAGATCGACGAGGCCACGCGCAAGCACTACGCCAGACTCTATGCCCGCCCGCATGCGATGCATGACGCTTTCGAGCAGTTCAAGGCGTTTGACCAGGACGCGATCGACAACCAGGCGATGCTTGCCGCCGGCGGCAAACTGACCATGCCGGTGCTGGCTGTCGGCGGTGAAAAATCCGCCGGCACCACGCAGGCCGATCTCCTGCGGCTTGTTGCGACCGATGTCACGGGCGGCATCGTGCCCGCTTCCGGACACTGGATCATGGAGGAAAACCCCGACGACACCGTCAAACTGATCACTGGTTTTCTCGATAAATAGGCACTGTCCCGCTGACATTTCGACGAAAGCAAATGCACCCGCCCGGCGGCGGGTGCCTTGCCTATCCAACTGGACGATGTCTATTCAACTGAACGATTCTACGCCTTGAAGAACGCCAGCAGGTCGGCGTTGATCACATCGGCGTGGGTGGTCGCCATGCCGTGCGGGAAGCCCTTGTAGACCTTGAGCTCGCCCTTTTTGAGCAGCTTGACAGCCAGCAGCGCGGAGTCGGCGATCGGAACGATCTGGTCGTCGTCGCCATGCATCACCAGCACCGGCACCTCGATGGCCTTCAGATCGTCGGTGAAGTCGGTTTCCGAGAACGCCTTGATGCAATCGTAATGCGCCTTGGTGCCGCCCATCATGCCCTGGCGCCACCAATTCTCGACGACAGCCTGCGACACCTGGGCGCCGGGGCGGTTGAAGCCGTAGAACGGGCCGGCCGCAACATCGTGGAAAAACTGAGCGCGGTTGGCTGCCTGGGCGGAGCGGAAACCATCGAACACCTCGATCGGCAGGCCACCCGGATTGGCCGCCGTCTTCAGCATGATCGGCGGCACCGCGCCGAGCAATGCGGCCTTGGCGACACGGCCACCGGAGCCGTACTTCGCGACATAACGGGCCACTTCGCCGCCACCGGTGGAATGGCCGACATGGATGGCGTCTCTGAGGTCGAGATGCGCCGCAAGTTCCGCGACATCGGCGGCATACGTATCCATCTCGTTGCCGGTATCGGTCTGGGTCGAGCGGCCATGGCCGCGCCGGTCATGGGCAATGACGCGGTAGCCCTTGGAAAGGAAGAACAGCATCTGGGCGTCCCAGTCGTCGCTGCTCAGCGGCCAGCCGTGATGGAAGACGATGGGTTGTCCCGTTCCCCAATCCTTGTAGAAAATTTCGGTGCCGTCCTTGATGGTGATCGTGCTGCTGCCGGGCTTGGTCATCTCGCTCTCCATTGATTGCTTCCGCGATAATCAATATCGCGATAACCATAAGATTAGCGCAGGTCCAAATCCTTGTCTACAGAAAAATATATCGCGATATCATTTTTCGTGGTACATATTGATGTGCTCAGTCGGCAAAGGAATGCCTCGTGCCTCTCCCGTTGGACAACCAGCTCTGCTTCACGCTTTACGCCACCAGCATGGCAATCAATCGCACCTACAAGCCCATGCTGGACGAGATGGGCATCACCTATCCGCAATATCTCGTGCTGAACGCACTTGCCGAAGCCGGCGGGATGTCGGTCGGCTCGATTGCGCACAGGCTCGCTTTGGAATCGAGCACCATCACGCCGCTGGTGAAGCGCATGGAACAGGCCGGTCTCGTCACCCGCCAGCGCAGCCAGACGGACGAGCGCCAAGTGCAGGTCGACCTTACGCCTGCCGGCGGCGCGCTGCTCGTCCAGTGCAACTGCCTCAACGAAACCCTGATCGAACGCTCGGGCATGACGATGGCTGATCTCGATGCCTTGAATCGGCGGATTCAGGCGCTGCGCGAAGCGTTGAGCAGCAAGCCGGACTAGCTGCCCTACAAACACGCCAGGCTTAATCCTTGCCGGCCAGCCAGCGCACGACGTTGCCCATCAGCTTGCCGTAGAGCGGCCATCCCAAAAAGTCCTGCGACAGCCAGTGCGGGCCGATGTCGGTCGCCCACGCGACGGTGCGGCCACGGCCATGCTCACGAACCGCAGTCAGCGGCCAGTCCGTGCCACGATAATGGCAGGTCGCCAGAAGCTGGGACGAGCCGTCGCGCCTGAAATCGAGTTTGTTCATGCCGAGGATCGGCGGCAACGGACCCGCGACACCGGCAAGGATCGGATGCGACGCCTGAAGGATCGACGGCTGCAGGCCTTGCGGCACTTCCAGCCCGTCCGAGAATGGCAGGCAGCGCACGGGCAGCACGTCCTCGACCGGGGTGTCGTGGAAACGCGCCGTGCCGAACATGCCTTGGAACCCCATATAGCCGCCGGCCAGCATCAGCCCGCCGCCGCCTTCGACATAGGCCTTGAGGACGTCGAGGCGGTTGACGCCGATGCGCCCGGCGCGGGCCTCCGGCGTGACCAGCAAGGTCAGCGCGCCGACATCGGAGATCACCACCGCCTGGTATTCGGCCAGCGCGTCGAGGTCATACGGAAATTCGGCCGCACAGCGATCGCCACCGATCTGCGTCACCGCTATGCCCTCTGCGGCAAGGGCGGCATTGAAGGCCGTCGCGCCATTCACCCATGTCGCACTTGTCAGAACGTCGCCGCCGGCAGCGACCGACGTCGTCGCCGCGAAGGTCTCGCCTGCCAGCAAAAGTTTCATCGTCGCCCTCACGCTTTTCGACTGAGGATTGAAAGGCGAGCGCCGGCTCGAGCCGGCGCCCGCAAAGCCTTGGGAGGCTTAGAACTTAAACTCGGCCAGATTTTCCGGCGTCACGATCTTGGCCGGGCCGAGGATCAGTTCGCCGCTGGCCCCAATCGTGTATTCGCCGAGCCTGCCCGCCGTGAACTTCTCACCTTCCTTGCCGGTGATCTTGCACTGCGCCAGCGCCTGGGCCGCCTGATAGGTCAGGTAGCCGAGATCGGTGACATTCCACCAGATGTCCTGGGCGGCGCCGTCCTTGATGTATTTCGAAATCAAAGTGGCCGGCGCAAGGCCGGTCAGCTTGACCTTGCCGATCATGCCGGCTTCCTCGAGTGCGCGCGCGGCCGCCGGAAGGCCAATGCCTGCCGGCACGATGATCACCTTGAGATCCGGAAACGCCTGCACCAGCGCCAAGGCCTGCTGCTGGTTGACCTGCTCGCTCTCCTCGCCATAGGCGACCTGCACCAGTTTCATCTTGGCGTATTTCGGCTCTGCCGCCATCTTCGCCTTCATGAAGTCGATCCAGGCGTTCTGGTTGGTCGCCGTCGGCGTCGACGACAGGATGGCGAACTCGCCTTCGCCGCCGCTGAGGTTGAATGCGCTTTCCAGCATCATTTCGGCCAGACTGTCGCCCTTCACCTGGTTCACGAACACCGCGCGCGCATCGGCCGCGACGTCGGAATCGTACGAGATCACCCGGACGCCTTGCTGAACGGCGCGCTTCAGCGCAGGCGCAACCGCATTGGCGTCGTTGCCGGCGATAGCGATGACCCCGACCTTCTGCGACACAAGGCTGTTGATGAATTCGATCTGTGCCTCGGCCGTCGCTTGCGAAGGGGCAACCTGGGTGGCGGTGCCGCCAATTTCCTTCGCAGCCTCCTCGGCGCCGCCGAAAGCCACCTTGAAGTAGGGATCGGTGTCGAGCTTGGGCAGGAAGCCGACGGTCACCGGTTCCTTGGCGCATTCCTGGCTGTAGGCCAGCGAGGCCGGCGCAAGCAGAACCGCGGATGCGAGCAGGGCTATTCTAAACGCTTTCATTGTGTCTCCTCCGTCAGAATTCGGGCTTGAAGAAAGGGGCCCGAGATCACCCCTTGGTTTCGCGCAGGACGCGCGATCTTGACAGCCGCTCCTCCAGGGAGCGCCAGTAATTGCCGACCAGCAGCGAGCCGATCAGAAGCAGGCCGATGATCATGCCTTGAGCGTCGCCGCCGATCTGGTTGAGCGCCAGCACATTTCGGATGATGGCGATCAACAGCAGCGCCAGCATGACCCCCGTGAGCCGCCCCTTACCACCGAAGACGCTGACGCCGCCGAGCAGCACGATGGTGATGACGTCGAGCTCCATGCCGAGCGCATTGTTGGCGCGGGCGTTGGAGAGGCGCGCGGTATAGACGATGCCGGCGATGGCTGCGACCATGCCCGAAACGACGAACAGCTTCAGCACCATTTTGCGCGTATCGATGCCGGAATAACGCGCCACTTCGGGGCTGCCGCCGAGCGCATAGATGCGCTTGCCGGTCGGCGTCTTCTGCAGCACCACCGCGAAGATCGGCGCCAGCAGCAGGAACGGCACGATGGTCCACGGGATTTGTGTGCCCGGCAGATTGCTGATGCCGAAATCGACGACCGCCGGCGGCAATATGTTGACCGAACCGGTGCCGAGCAGGATGTAGCCAATGCCCCGATAGAGCGCCATGGTGCCGAGCGTCACCACCAGCGACTGCAGCCCCAGCCCTGAAACCAGATAGCCATTGAAGGCGCCGAGCAGGCCGCCGAAGACCAGCGTCAGCGGAATGGCCGCCAGCGTCGGCACGCCGCCCTGGACGAGCAGGCCAAACACCACGGATGTCAGCGCCAGCACCGAGGCGATCGACAGGTCGATCTCGCGGGTGATGATGAGCAGCGTCATCGGCAGGATCAGCAACGCCTTTTCCGAGGCGCTTGCGGCCAATTGCGAGAGGTTGAAGCCGGAGACGAAATTCGGCACGAACACCGCCGCATAGATAAAGACGGCGAGGCAGGCGGTCGCCAGCAGCAGATCCCAGAAGTCGATCGAGCGGATAAACTTTCTCATCTCGCCCTCGCCTGTCTCGCCTGTTCGGCGCGCCGCACGATGAAGGTGTCGATGCCGATGGCAACCAGGATCACCAGGCCATAGACGCCCTGCAGCCAGAGCGGATCGACGCGCACCAGCGTCAGCCCGTTCTTGATGACCAAGAGCGTGAGCGCGCCAAGGATGATGCCGAGCAGCGTGCCCGAGCCGCCGCGGATGGCGACGCCGCCGACCACCGCAGAGGCGATCACCGTGAGTTCGAAGCCGAGCGCGACGCGGGCATCGATGGTGGCGTAGCGCGAAGCCCACAGGGCGCCGCACAGGCCGCCTAGCAGGCCGGCCATGCCGAAGGCCAGCAGGATGCGCCGGTCGACCGGAATGCCGATCAGCCTTGCGCCGTCCGGGTTGGAACCGGTGGCAAACAGCTCGCGCCCGGTTGCGGTGCGATAGAGCAGCACATAGCCGGCGCACAGGATGACAATAGCGATGATGACGATCAGCGGCACGCCTGCGATCTTCAGCCCGGTCATGTCGAGCCAGGCTTGCGTGACTTCGTCGGCGCTGACCTGGTCGCCCGCCGCCCAGATCGAGTTGAAACCGCGGAAGATCGACATCGAAGCCAGCGTAACGACGATGGCCGGGATCTTTCCCCTGGTAACGACAAGGCCGTTGAGCAGTCCGGCAAAGCCGCCGACCGCGCAGGCGGTGATCAGGCCGATGCCGATGTCCAATCCGGGATAGGCCTGAACCATGCTGGCCGCCATATAGGCGGAGAGGCCGATCACGGCTGCGATCGACAGGTCGATGTTGCGGGTGATCAGCACCAGCATCTGCGCCAGTGCGGCGACAATCAGCAAGGCCGCGTCCATCGACACAGCGGTGAGGTTCGCCGCGCTCACCATGCGCGGGTTGATGATGGTGACCGGAATGGCGACGGCGAGCATCGCCGCAAGCAGGCCGAATTCCCGCCGCCTCAGAAAATCGAACGGTCCTTTTGCCTTTTCCTCCTCGGCGGCGCGTTCTATCTGCGCTGCCTGGCCGGCACGTTCATCGGTCCTGGTCGCCGCTTCCAGTACCTTTTCCTGCGTGGCTTGCCCGCGCGAAAACTCAGCAGTCTGGCGGCCTTCGCGCAGCACGATAATGCGGTCGCACATGCCGATCAGCTCGGGCATCTCTGACGAGATCAGCAGGATCGCCATGCCTTGCGCGGCAAGGTCAGCGATCATTGCATGCACTTCCGCCTTGGTACCGACATCGATGCCTTGCGTCGGCTCGTCGAGGATGAGCACGCGCGGCTCGGTGCGCAGCCATTTGGCCAGCACCACCTTCTGCTGGTTGCCGCCGGATAACTCTTTCACCGGCTGCCCGTAGCCGGAAAAGCGCAGCTTCATGCGCTTCAGCCAGTCCGCCACCAGACCGATGGCGCGGTCGGTGCCGTAGAGACCGCGTTGTGCGGCCTTGTCGAGAACAGGTAGCACCGCATTGTCGAGGATGGAGAAATCCATCACCAGGCTCTGGCCCATGCGATCTTCCGACACATAGGCGATGCGCGCATCCATGGCGTCGCGCGCCGAGGCGAACTGCACGGGCTTGCCGTCGATCAGGATTTCGCCGGCGTCGGGCCGGTCGATGCCGAACAGCACGCGCGCAATCTCGGTGCGTCCGCTGCCGACCAGGCCGCCAAGCCCCAGCACCTCGCCGGCGTGAAGCTTGAGGTCGATACCGGCAAACCCGCCGGCGCGCGAAAGTCCCTTCGCCTCCAGCACCAGCGCGCCTGAGGCATGGCGCCGTTCGGGATAGAGGTCGGTGACTTCACGCCCGACCATCATGCTGATGGCGGCAGCGCGGCCAAGCTCGGCCTTCGGCTTGACGCCGATCAGGCGCCCGTCACGCAGCACGGCGATGCGGTCGGCGATGCGGAAGATTTCATCCATGCGGTGGCCGACGAACATCATCGCCACGCCATGCAGCCTGAGATCGGCAACGACGGAAAACAGCCGCTCGACCTCGCGCTGTGACAGCGCCGCCGTGGGCTCGTCCATGATCAGCACGCGGGCATCCAGCGACAGCGCGCGGGCGATCTCGACCAGTTGTTGTTCAGAGGTACGCAGTGTCCCCAGCCGCGTTGCCGCCGGCACGTCGAGCCCGACGGTAGCCAGCACCTTGCGGGCGCCGGCCAGCATGGCGGCATTGTCGATGCCGCCAAAGCGGTCGCGCGGCATGTGGCCGAGATAGATGTTCTCCGCCACCGACAGATCGGGAAACAGGCCAGGATGCTGGTGCATGACCGCAATGCCGGCCGCCTGCGCGTCATGCGGCGAATGGAAGACGGCTGATTTGCCGTCAACCTCGACATGACCGCTGGTGGGAGAATGCACACCGGCCAAAAGCTTCACGCAGGTGCTCTTGCCGGCGCCGTTTTCGCCAAGTAGCGCCAGCACCTCGCCGGAGCGCAATTCGAAGGAGGCGTCCTTGAGCGCAATCGTGCCGCCGAAAGCCTTCGTCGCCTGAACCAGGGCAACAGGAACAGCCCGCACCACCGCAGCGTCGGCTTCGCTTTGTGTGCCCGAGTGCAGCACGTCTCCTCCCGGTCTAGTTATTTTTTAAATTTGCTATATTAAATACCGCAAAGGCGCAACGGCAAAATTGACTTCGGTGGTTCCGACGCGCACTGTCGCCGCCAACACAGGCACTGACGGGTGCCTGCCGCCGCAGTAGTTTATGGCCCTCGCGGCCGAACGACGACGTTGGGGAGATGCGGGTCTTGTCAGGAAAAGGCAGCAATTCTGTCAAAGTTCGGCACTATAACGAGCGTTTCGTGCTCGACGCCATCCGTCGCCTCAAGGAAGCCTCCAAATCCGATCTGGCGCGCGCGGCAAGCCTCACGCCGGCGGCCGTCGCTGCCATCGTCGACGGCTTGGAATCATCCGGATTCGTAAAGCAAGTGGGAAAAAGGTTCGGGCAGCGCGGTTCGCCCTCCACGCTGTACCGGCTGACACCAGAGCGCATCTACAGCGTCGGCATCAAGATCGGCCGGCGGGCGCTGGAAGCCGTTCTTGTCGACTTCGCCGGCGAGATCCGCGGCCGCGAGTCGCATGAATACCGCTTTCCCGACCCCGACCTGGTGCTCAAGGCCGGCAACATGGCGCTGGCCACGTTCGAGAAGCTGGTCGACGGGCTTGGCGATGCCAGCATCGTCGGTGTCGGCATTGCCTCACCCTATTTCCTCGGCGGCTGGAACGAGGAACTCGGCTTTCCCGACGATCTCGGCAGCCGCTGGGAAGCGATCGACCTGACGACATGCTTTGCCACGCCGGCAAAGACGCCGGTGTTCGTGGAAAACGACGCCACGTCGGCGGCGCTGGCCGAACTTGTCCAGGGCGCCGGCGCCCGCTTTCGCGATTTCATGCACATCTCGATCGACACTTTTGTCGGCGGCGGCCTGGTGCAAGGCGGCAGGGTCCATACCGGGCCGCATGGCAACAGCGCTGCCCTCGGACCCTTGCCGGTCTCGCCCTCAAGCCTCGATTCGGTGGCGGCGAAGCCGGCGCGCTACCAGAGCCTGCTGCATCGCGCCTCGATCTATGTGCTGGTCAATCACCTGAGGTCGCGCGGCGTGGTGATCAATCGTGTGCGGGAACTCGATCCGTTGCCACCCGAAGCGCGCGTGCCGCTGTTCGAATGGATCGACGATTGTGCGAGCGCGCTCGTCGAGGCGATCATCGCCATCACCTCCATCATCGACATCGAGGCCGTCGTTCTCGACTCGATCCTGCCCAGGCCGATCCATCTCGAACTGCTGGCAAGGGTGCAGACCCAGTTCAACCAGGCCAGCGCAATCGGCATCGTGGCGCCGGAGATCGTGTCGGGGCAATTCGGCCCTGAGGCCTCCTCGATCGGCGCTGCCATGCTTCCGTTCTCGGCGCTGCTGGCGCCCGACAGCGGCGTGCTCATGATCGGCAAGGACCGGACGAAACTGCTGAGCGCTCTGTCCACGCTCGGTGGCGCCAAGGGAAACGGATCAAATCCGCCCACCGACCTGCCGGCCTGAGCGCAATGCGGCGCGCCCAACGCAGGCATCGGCCGCCCTTGCCCGCCATGGCTTGCACGCCTGCCCGCCTTCCGCTATAGAGCCGCCACCCGCGTAGACACCCTTGGAGGCAACGCGGCGGAAGGCTGCCTTCCCTTGTGATCCCGAACAAAGCTCCGCGTATGCGGTTTCTGGCATTCGGACATCCAGGCCTGGCGGCTTTCGACGTTTACGGTCCAGGCACACTGCCACCGCAAACGCTCCATAAAACGCGAAAGGAAATGCCATGAGCCACGATACTTACGAGCTCAAGGCCGAAGCGCGCGAACAGGTCGGTAAGGGGTCCGCCCGTGCAGTTCGCCGCAACGGTAAAGTGCCTGCAGTTATCTACGGCGACAGACAGCCTCCCCTGGCGATTGCGCTGAACTACAAGGACGTCTTCTACAAAATCCATGGCGGCGGGTTTTTGACCACGATCGCCACGATCGATGTCGACGGCAAGAAAATCCAGGTTCTGCCCAAGGATTTCCAGCTCGACCCGGTCAAGGATTTCCCGGTCCATGTCGACTTCCTGCGCATCGGCAAGGACACCGAGGTCAACGTCGACGTGCCCGTCCACTTCATCAATGAAGACAAGTCGCCCGGCATCAAACGCGGCGGCGTGCTCAACATCGTGCGTCACGAAGTCGAGTTCCACTGCCCGGCCAATGCGATCCCGGAATTCATCACCGTCGATCTCACCGGCGCCGACATTGGCGATTCGATCCACATCTCGGCGGTTACCTTGCCGGCCGGCGTCAAGCCGGTGATCTCCGATCGCGATTTCACCATCGCGACCATTGCCGGCTCCTCGGCGATGAAGCCGGAGACGGAAGAGACGGCGGAAGCGGCAGCCCCCGAAGCGGCGGCTCCTGCTGCCGAAGAGAAGTAATTTTCGGGCCCGGAGTTCACGATGCTTGTCTTTGCAGGCCTCGGCAATCCGGGCGCGAAATACGCTGATAACCGGCACAATGTCGGCTTCATGGCGGCGGACGCAATTGCCCGCCGCCATTCGTTTTCGCCCTGGTCGAAGAAGTTCCAGGGCCTGATCGCCGAAGGCACGATTGCCGGCGAAAAGATTCTTCTGATCAAGCCGCAGACCTTCATGAACCTGTCGGGACAGCCGGTCGGCGAAGCCCTGCGCTTCTACAAGCTCGGCCCCGAGGCGCTGACCGTCTTCTACGACGAGATCGACCTGCCGGCCGGCAAATTGCGGGTCAAGGTCGGCGGTGGCGCCGGCGGACACAACGGCATCCGTTCGCTCGACCAGCATGTCGGCAAGAACTTTCGCCGCGTGCGCATCGGCGTCGGCCATCCCGGCGTCCGGGAAATGGTGCAGTCCCATGTGCTCGGCGATTTCGCCAAGGCCGACCGCGAATGGCTGGACGTGCTGCTCGACACCATCGCCGACGATGCCGGGCTGCTGGCCAAGGGCGACGACAGTTCTTTCATGAACCGGGTGACGCTGGCCTTGCGCGACAAACTAACGCCAACCGGCGACGACGACCGGCCGCCGCCAAAGGCGCCGAAGGCTGAGGGCCCGAAAGCTCAAAGCCACATCCGCCAGGCACGGCCACAGCAGGCGCCGGCCAAGCTGCCGGAAAGCGGCCCGATGGCCGCCATGCTGAAGAAACTGTTCGGCAAGAAGGACTGAGCGTCGATAGGATCGGGACCAAGGGCTTGACGTTGCTCACCCCTATCGCCCATAGCCCTCATCAAATTTCTAGTTTCCCGATAGGACCGGACACATGGGTTTCAAATGCGGCATCGTTGGCTTGCCCAACGTCGGCAAGTCGACGCTTTTCAACGCATTGACCAGGACGGCGGCGGCGCAGGCCGCCAACTATCCGTTCTGCACCATCGAACCGAACACCGGCGAGGTGGCGGTGCCTGATCCGCGGCTGCAGAAGATCGCCGCAATCGCCAAGTCTAAGGAGATCATCCCGACCCGCATCTCCTTCGTCGACATCGCCGGCCTGGTGCGCGGCGCCTCCAAGGGCGAAGGGCTGGGCAACCAGTTCCTCGCCAACATCCGTGAGGTCGACGCCATCGTGCATGTGCTGCGCTGTTTCGAGGATGACGACATCACCCATGTCGAGGGCAAGATCGACCCTGTCGCCGACGCCGATACGGTCGAGACCGAGCTGATGCTCGCCGACCTCGACAGCCTCGAGCGCCGCATCGTGCAGATCCGCAAGCGCGCCGGCAGCAAGGACAAGGAAGCAACCACCGTGCTGCCGATGATGGAGGCCGCACTCGAGCTCCTCCAGGCCGGCAAGCCGACCCGCATCCTGCTCAACGGCATTTCAGCGGAAGACCTGCGCATCCTGCAGGGACTGAACCTCTTGACCTCGCACCCCGTGCTCTATGTATGCAACGTCGCCGAAGCCGACGCCGCCACCGGCAACGAGCACACCAGGGCCGTGGAAAAGATGGCGACCGCGCAGGGCGCCGGCACCGTGGTGATCTCAGCCGCGATCGAAGCCGAAGTCGCCCAGCTCTCCGACGAGGAAGAGATGGAGTTCCTGTCCTCGCTCGGCCTCGACGAACCTGGCCTCAACAAGGTCATCCGCGCCGGCTATGATCTGTTGCACCTGATCACCTATTTCACCGCCGGGCCGAAAGAGACGCGCGCCTGGACCATCCACAAGGGCGACAAGGCCCCGCAGGCCGCCGGCGTCATCCACACCGACTTCGAGCGCGGCTTCATCCGCGCCCAGACCATCGCCTATAACGACTACGTCACGCTGGGCGGCGAAGTGGCGGCCAAGGAGGCCGGCAAGGCGCGCGACGAAGGCAAGGAATATGTCGTCCAGGACGGCGACGTGCTGCTGTTCAAGTTCAACACCTGATTTGATGGAAATCGCGTCACCCATGGGGCGCGGCCATGTAGGCGAAGGCAGGCGCCTACACCCGCAGTGGGCACGAGATTGCAGGATGGCATCCCCGATACTGTAAAGCGCACCGATACGGCGGTCGATATCTGGGTAGACGAAATCATTCAGCCTCTATGCGCAATAAATACACCCCTATGACATAGTTCCTCCTAGACACTCCACTCATTCTGCGTATCGATGTACGAGGGTGGAGGATGACGACGATGGTAACACACGTCTTTGGGGGGCCAGACACCCCTAAAAAGCTCCGTTGCTTACAGGAATATCTCCAAGCCTTCGCTATCGCTTTGCGCGATCAGGATTTCGCTTGCGTTTACATCGACGCTTTTGCCGGCTCGGGGACCCGTACAGAAGTCCGCCCCGGTCTTCCTCTCTTCGGTTCAGAAATGGCAGAACCAGAAGAAGTAACCACACGGGGATCAGCCAGGATTGCAATCGAGGTCGACCCGCCGATGCATTCTATCGTGCTGATCGAACAAGATAATTCCCGTTTTGCGCAGCTCGAGGAGCTGATCTCTGAGTATCCCGATCGCAAGATAATTGCTCGAAACGGGGATGCTAACGATCTTGTCCAGCGCCTTTGCAAGCGCACAAATTGGCGCGGACCGGAGACTGTCGGCCGTGGAATTCGTGGCGTTGTCTTTCTCGATCCCTACGGCATGGAGGTTTCCTGGAACACGGTAAAGGCCATCGCAGCAACAGAAGCCTTAGACTGTTGGTATTTCTTTCCGTTATCAGGTCTCTACCGAAATGCTCCCCATGACCCAGCAAAGCTCGATCCGAGCAAGCAGGCAAGCCTGGATCGCGTTCTAGGAGCAACCGATTGGCGGGAGCGTTGGTATGGTCACGAAGGTGCGCGCCAAGACCTATTCGAAACGAACGGGCAAGCAGTTCGACGAGCGGATGTGAACGCTATCGAATCCTACGTGAAGGAGCGCCTGCGCACAGTATTCAAAGGGGCTGTTTTGGACCCAGTTCGCCTTCATCACAAAGGCGGCGCGCCACTGGCTTCACTTTTTTTCGCTGTGTCAAACACTAGTCCGGCCGCAGTCGCACTAGCGACAAAGATGGCCTCTCATATTCTCAAATCGGGAAGATCGTCCCAAAGCCGGTCACGATAGGTGCGGCCTGTCACCTTCTTGTTCTTGCCGCCCCACTGTTTGAAGAAGAACGCTGTGTCCGCATCGGTGCATTGGTCGAAAATCTCGTCCACCCATCGGGTGTCTAGCGGCCTAGCCTGCGGTCCGCTTTCGCCTCCGACGATTGCCCAGTGAATGCTTTTAAGATTGGCGCCGGCGACAGAGCCGATCAGGGGTTCGAATGAAACAAATCTCACGGCCGCAGGAACCGCCCGGAGTTCATCCAGCCTGTACAGCACACGACTATCTTCGACACTGGTGCCGAGCCAGACGTTCGGAAGCACATTAAACTCGGGGGAGGAAAGTACTTCCGACATCCTATCGGGCCGCTTTGTCAGAATTTGATAAGTGTGGCGAGGCGTAGCGGCCATGACCTGCCATATCTCAGCGATGAAGGCCGTTGGCACTTCCGCATGGAAGAGATCCGACATTGAGTTTACGAAGACACGCTTGGGTTTCTTCCACTCTTGCGGAACAGAAAGCGATGCGTGATCGAGCTTAATCTTGCCTGTCCATTTCGCTTTGCCGCCGGTTTTGCGTGTCACCCCCGCATACTTGTCGACTCCCATGGCCTCCAGCCGAGCAGCCATCCTCATCGCGTAGCAATTTGTACATCCGGCAGTGAGGATGGTGCAGCCGGCGACCGGGTTCCAGGTCGCATCTGTCCATTCGATTGATGTTTCGGCCATCAAATCACCTTCCGTGTTGATGGAAGAGTGGCATAGACATTGTAAACGTCACTCTAAGAAATACTCTAGGAATTTGTTCACAACGAGGCTTTTGGGTGGTTGTGTGCGTCAAGTTCTGCAAAATGGGGCGGCCATGATGCTGGTCATGCGGCTTGGCGCAGAGCGAGCTTCTTGTGCTCGCGCAGGTCGTCCATATTGATGTATCGGTTGGCCTCCATCCAGTTTTCATTGGTCTCGACGGCCAACGCCCTGACCAGGCGCAGGCAGCTTTCGGTATTGGGGAAGATGCGCACGACATAGGTGCGCCGGCGGATTTCCTCGTTGAGCCGCTCCAGCATGTTGGTGGATTTGAGATGCTTGTGGTGCTGTCTGGGCAGCCTGAAGAAGGTCAGGGTTTGTTCGATGGCATCCTCGGCCCAGCCTGTCAGGCGCGGATAGCGTGCCGACCATTTGGCAAGCCATGCGGCAAGATCAGCCCTGGCCTCTGCGAGATCGCGCCGGTCGTAGAGCCAGCGCAATTCCTGCAGGCAGTCGTCGCCGTGCTTCCTCGGCAGATGATCGAGCGCGTTCCTGAGGAAGTGCACGTAGCAGCGTTGCCAGGCGGCTTCGGGGATCACCTCGCCGATCGCTGCCACCAGGCCGGCGTGATCGTCGGACACAACCAACTCGACGCCCTTGAGGCCGCGCGCCTTGAGGCCGACGAGGAAGTCCCTCCAGGCCGAGCGGCTCTCGCGATTGGCCATCTCCACGGCC